>CAYFTA010000080.1:0-5013 GCA_964346015.1 uncultured Muribaculaceae bacterium
CTTTTGCTGGAAACTTGACCTGAGTCGTTGTGGCAAATTTATTTTACCTTTTGCCACTAACTTAGCTTAAGACTTGGCTTTGGCAGCTTTAGAGGCCTTGGAGTCTTTTGAAACTTTTGAAGATTTTGAGTCTTTTGAAACTTTTGAAACTTTTGAAGATTTGGAGGCTTTTGAAGCTTTGGAGGCTTGAATGGCCTTGCGAACTTTTGCTTTGCGGGCAGCTTTATTTATGCCTACGGTAACATTGTCAAAAGAGCCATCTTCACCTTTAACAAAGGATGTTCCCCTACCATATTCATAATCTACTCGCTCGCGTATTCTATCCTCAAGCCCGGTCTCAATTAACTCATAGTCAATGAGTTTCTGTTCAAGATTTGCACGTTTTACACGGATTCGGACAGGGTCGCCAAGATTGTAAACCACCTTGGTCCTCCTACCAACTATTCTATAACGCTCCTCATCAAATTCAAAATAATCTGAACGAATATCCCTAAGTGCTACCATTCCTTCAATCTTAGTAGTAGCAATTTCTACATAGATTCCCCATTCTGTAAGTCCTGAAATATTGCCATCGAACTCATAACCGACCTTATCTTGCATGAACTCAACAAGCTTATATTTAATACTTGCACGCTCTGCTTCTGCAGCTACAATTTCACGTTCTGAGGCATATTTACACATTTTCTCATAGACATCTTGCTTAACAGACTCTCCTCCTGCAAGATATCTTGAAAGTAATCTATGCACTAACATGTCTGGAAAACGTCTAATTGGCGAGGTGAAATGGGTGTAATACTTAAATGCTAGACCATAATGCCCTAAATTGTCGGTACTGTAACGAGCTTTTGTCATTGTTCTCAACGACATCAATTCAATTGCATTATATTCAGGTTTATCTTTCGCTTTTTCAAAAAGAGTATTAAGCTCTTTTGATATTTTTTTCCCTGTATTTGTTTCACCCATTTTATAACCAAAATTGGAAATGAAGTTTTTCAAGTTTTCTAGTTTCTCCATATTTGGTTCATCATGGACACGATATACAAAAGTTTTGGCCTTCTGCTTGCCAGCTTTATATGGTGCTCCCTTTTCTCTAACTCCTTTACAGCCAGTTGCGACAAATTCAGCAACTGTTCTATTTGCAAGGAGCATTAATTCTTCAATTAACCAATTGGCTTCAGTGGATTCTTTCTGATATACATCAATAGGGCGCCCCTTTTCATCTACAAGCACCTTCATTTCTGGTCTTTCAAAACTAATTGCACCACTTGCAAACCTCTTTTTTCTAAGAAGCAAGGCAAGTTTATTCAAAATAAGGACAGCCTCTTTGCAATTGTCTGGAATTAAGCAGCCTTCAGTAACCCCGCCTCCCATCATAGCTGGAGTCATTTCACCATAATTTCCATCTGTACCACCATAAAGTTGCATTTTCATAGCCTCTTCACCCACATCAATTATCTGTTGAACTGTTTCATAAGCAAAACGATAATTAGACTTAATTATAGTTCTACCAAACCATTGATTTACTACTTTTGCGAGTGGTGTCATTTCAAAAACAGCAGAAAAAGTAAGCTTATCCTCATTTGGACGAAGTGAACAAAGCTTATTAGAAAGTTTTTCTGGTAACATTGGCACAGTCCTGTCCACTAAATAAACCGATGTACCACGATTTTTTGCCTCCTCATCCACCACAGAGCCAGGCTGTACATAATGAGTAACATCAGCAATATGGATACCTACCTCATAGTTCCCATTTTCCAATTTTTGAAGAGAAATAGCGTCGTCGAAGTCTTTGGCATCAACAGGGTCTATGGTAAAGGTTAGAATATTTCTAAAATCTCTACGCTCTGCAATATCTTTTTCCGTAATCTCCTCTGAAATACTATCAGCTGCATTTGCAACCTGTGGTTCAAAACGATAAGGGAGTCCATATTCGGCTAAGATTGCATGCATTTCTGTATCGTTATCACCAGGTTCTCCTAGAACATCCACTATACGTCCATATGGAGACATCTCTCCCCTTGGCCACATATCTACAACAGCAGCCACCTTCATTCCTGAACGAACTTTAAGTTCTCCGCTACCACCATCCTCATAGGACTCTCTAACACCTACAACTGAAAACTCTCTGTCTTTCAATGGCCTTAGATACCCTGTTTCATCCTGCTGAGCTGCTACGCTTTGTTTAGGCTTATGTTTACGGAACTTGGTTTTATCGTCTTCTGCTAGAGGAATAATAATATCATAAGGCATGAACCTACTTTCCATAAGAACCCATGCTTGTTTCCCAACAACATGAAGTATGCCCACAAAAGGTTTCTTAGAGCGTTCAATAATTTCGATGACTTCTCCTTCTTTACGACTACGATCTGTTTTTTCTCTTGTAACAACAACCCTTACTTTATCACCATGAAGAGCACCTCTTGTCTTAGATTCTTTTACAAATACATCATCCTCTTCTCCCTCTATAATAATGAATGCGTAACGATCACGAGTCATCTGAACTTTTCCTACGTATTCAGGGAAAGACTTTTTATTCTTTTTTCTGCTTTGTGCCATAATTTTAATTTTATTGCCGTGTTATTTTGGCTCCAAGGGCATTGAGTCTTTTTTCAATATTTTCATAACCTCGGTCTATTTGATCAACATTGCTAATAACACTTGTACCCTTTGCAGACATGGCTGCTAAGAGAAGAGCAATACCAGCACGAATGTCTGGTGAGGTCATATTATTAGCTCTTAATGGAAATTTATGATCATGACCAATAACCACAGCCCGGTGTGGGTCGCAAAGAATAATTTGTGCTCCCATATCTATGAGTTTATCCACAAAGAATAAACGACTCTCAAACATCTTTTGATGAATGAGCACACTGCCTTTACACTGAGTTGCAACTACAAGTAATACACTCAGAAGGTCAGGAGTAAGTCCAGGCCATGGAGCATCTGCAATTGTCATAATGGAACCATCAAGAAAAGAATCAATTACATAGCTTTTTTGTTCTGGAACGAAGATGTCATCTCCAACCCTTTCTAATTTTATGCCCAAACGGCGAAATGCTTCTGGAATAATACCTAAATTATCAAAAGACACATCTTTAATAGTAATTGAACTTCTGTTTAGAGCCGCCATACCAATGAAACTTCCCACTTCAATCATGTCTGGAAGTACTTTATGTTTAGCCCCTCTTAACTCCTTAACCCCTTGAATGGTTAAAAGATTCGAACCAACTCCACCAATTTTTGCTCCCATTGAGATTAGAAGCCTACATAATTGCTGAACATAGGGTTCACAAGCCGCGTTATAGATTGTTGTATCACCTTCTGCCAAAACTGAGGCCATGATGATATTTGCAGTTCCTGTTACAGAAGCTTCATCCAAAGTCATATAACGACCTTTCAAACCTTCAGGTGCTTGAAGGAAAAACGCCTGCTTGTCATGGTGATATTCCTGACTAGCACCCAGTTGCATCATTCCATAAATATGAGTGTCAACTCTGCGACGGCCAATTTTATCTCCTCCTGGTTTTGGAAAATATGCATAACCAAAACGAGCTAAAAGTGGACCTACAACCATTACCGATCCCCTTAGGTGAGCACATTTTTTTACAAATTCCCTACTTTTAATGAATTCTGTATCTATGTTTTCTGCTTTAAAATTATATACTCCTTTTTCTTTCCTTGTTACCCCTACTCCCATTTCTTCTAAAAGAAGTATGAGGTTTTTAACATCAAGAATTTCAGGAATATTACTAATCTCTATCTCCTCTTTCGTCAAAAGCGCAGCAGAAATCACTTGTAATGCTTCATTTTTTGCTCCCTGTGGCTTAATGCTTCCACTTAACTTATGTCCACCCTCAACTATAAATGTACTCATATTCGTAAATCTATTTTCTTATAATTTAATATCAACTTTTAATTTTTCATCTGAAGATATCCAGAAGTTTTCAACGGTATAAGTGACTTTCTTTTCTTTTGAATAAATCCTCATGGAAGTAAATGGTTTAAGCACCATTTTATTACCTTTTTCTCCTTGTAATATAAATACTAAAGAAGTATTATTAACCAATAAAACGCGCTCTCCTCCAATAGGCCTAACATCAATCGAAGCTTCAAACAAAGCTTTTAGCAGTTCTTTTGGCCCTGCTACTGTTCCAAAAGAATAAGCAAGAGTTCTTTTTGCGTCAAGAGCTTCTCGAAGAGACTCTAAACTTGTATCCTTAGCAAGAATAAAAGTCATGTTTCTTGTGTTTCCATAAGCCTTATATGTTTCTGCAGTAGAAGCATGCACATCTGTATTTGCCGACATGAAAAAATTATATTTCAATGCCCTATCAATAGCTTTTGGATAAAACTCTGAACCATTCATAATCTCAATTCCATCTATCAAACCTTCATCATAAGCCTTTTGTTCAAACTCGAGAATATCCAAATTTTTTCTTACCCATCCTGGGTGATTATGTAAAATTAAAGCTCCTTGTGCCTTTGCATTTTTTAACGCCTGTAAAGGGTCGTTATCATATATCTTATTATTATCCGTGGTAAAAAGAGCATTATAATGACCGATTACTCTACCATCTCTTGTTATCTCAGTCCCTGGTATAATTGTAATCCCATATTCTCTAGCATATCTTTGTGTCAAAACAACAGGGTAATTATAATCGCTTGTAAGATTTTCTTTATCAATTTTCTCTCCTGATTTTGTTGTAAAAACACCGAGCATTTCAACTTCTCTAGGACGATATTCAATATGATCTGTAACAGCTAGAACATCCAAACCGTCGAACCAGGCTTCTTGAACTCGGAACAATGGATTAACTATACCATCTGAAAATATTGTATGTGTATGTAGATCTGCCTTATATACATTATAACCAAGAACTTGTGGTAATATAAACTCATTTCTTAGATGTGCACTTGGATTTGCATCATGCCTTAAAAGATCTGGATTTTCACTATCTTGATAATACTGCGCCGATGCAGCAAAAGAAAATAATGCTAAAAATGGAATTAAGA
>CAYFTA010000081.1:0-1441 GCA_964346015.1 uncultured Muribaculaceae bacterium
TCTTATATTACTGGTGAGTGTATTTCTATTAACGGTGGTTTAAGATAGTGTCGTTTGTCATCCTGAGGTTTGTCATTGCGAGGTGCGAAGTGACGTGACAAACTAGACGGAGGGCCTATTAATGATAGAATATGGAAAAATCAATTATACAACCAAAAAAAATAAAAGAACTTGTCGAAAAAAGAGAAGTTGCAAAAATGGGTGGTGGGCAAAAAAGAATTGATGCTCAGCACGCTAAAAATAAGTTAACAGCAAGAGAGAGGCTTGCTATCCTTCTTGATGAAGATAGCTTCGAAGAATTCGATATGTTCGTGCAACATCGTTGTACCAACTTTGGAATGGAAAAAGTAAAGTTCGATGGAGACGGTGTTGTAGCAGGAAGTGGCACCATTGATGGAAGGCTAGTTTATGTGTATGCACAAGATTTTACAGTTAGTGGTGGTTCTCTCTCAGAGATGATGGCTTCTAAAATCTGTAAAGTTATGGACATGGCCATGAAGATGGGAGCTCCATGTATTGGAATTAATGACTCTGGTGGAGCTAGAATTCAAGAAGGTATCTTATCTTTAGCAGGTTTTGGAGAAATCTTTCAAAGAAATATAGATGCTTCAGGAGTAATACCACAGATTTCAGGAATCTTTGGTCCTTGTGCAGGTGGAGCTGTTTACTCTCCAGCCCTGACAGACTTTAACATCATGATAAAAGACACTTCTTACATGTTCTTGACAGGACCAGCAGTAGTAAAAAGTGTTACAGGTGAAGTTGTGACTCAAGAAGAACTTGGTGGAGCAAGTGTACATGCCTCTAAGAGTGGTGTTGCTCATTTTGCTGCCGAGAATGAGGAGGAAGGACTTTTCCTTATAAAAGAACTTTTAAGCTATCTACCATCAAATAATATGGAAGATGCTCCAGAACGTCCTACTGAAGACCCAATAAGTCGCGTAGATGAAACATTAAATCATATTATTCCTGACAATCCAAACAAGGCTTACGATATGTATTCTGTGATTGGAAGTATTGTGGATGATGGAGAGTTCCTTGAAGTTCATAAAAACTTTGCAAGAAATATAATCGTAGGTTTTGCTCGATTCAATGGAAAGTCAGTAGGAATAGTTGCTAATCAGCCAAAGGTACTAGCAGGGGTTTTGGATATTAATGCTTCGAGAAAGGCAGCAAGATTTGTAAGATTTTGTGATGCTTTCAATATCCCTTTAGTAACTTTAGTAGATGTTCCTGGTTTCTTATGTGGAACTCAGCAGGAATACGGTGGTGTAATTGCTCATGGAGCAAAACTTCTCTACGCTTATGGTGAAGCTACTGTTCCAAAAGTAACTGTTACTCTAAGAAAGTCTTATGGTGGAGCACATATAGTAATGAGCTGTAAACAATTACGTGGAGATCTTAACTATGCTTGGCCTTCTGCAAATATTGCAGTTATGGG
>CAYFTA010000081.1:1541-4936 GCA_964346015.1 uncultured Muribaculaceae bacterium
GAGTCTCCAAGGAAGAAACACGGTAATGTACCATTGTAATATGGCAATTTCAAAAGATATATTAGCGATAATCGCTGCTGCTGTTAATGCGTATAATAGTGAAACTGTTCATGATATGGAGAGTTATAAAATCACTATTGTAGGCAAACAAAGCGAATGGAATTCTAAGGCTTCAATACAGAGAAGAAAGCCAATTAGATAATTTTTATACTATGAAACAATATAAAATTACACTCAACGACAAGGAGTACAAAGCTGTTGTAGATAGCACAGAAGATGAACTTTACACAGTAGAAGTTGATGGAGTAAAATATGAAGTCAAAGTAGAAGACACTACTCCTACTGAAGATTCTTCAGTAAAATCTACACCAAAACCAAAGGTACAAAAAGAGCAAAAGGAAGTACAAGTTGCTAATACAGGTGCTCAATGGCATGCAACAACTCCACTTCCTGGTACCATCGTGGAGATACCAGTTTCAGTAGGTGATAAAGTACGTAAAGGACAAACTGTTGCTGTACTTGAAGCCATGAAAATGGAAAATCACATTGAAAGTGAAGTAGATGGAGTTGTGTCAGAAATCCTTGTAAGCCAAGGTGATGCAGTGCTTGAGGGAGTAAAAATTGTAACATTGAATTTATAATGAAAAAAGAAATAAAATTTTCATTGCTCTACCGCGATATGTGGCAGTCTTCGGGACGTTATGTGCCAAGAGTAGATCAATTGAAAAAAGTTGCTCCAGCAATTATCGAAATGGGGTGTTTTGATAGAGTGGAGACAAATGGTGGTGCTTTCGAGCAAGTTAATTTACTTTTTGGAGAAAATCCTAACGTTGCAGTAAGAGAATGGACAAAGCCTTTTAATGAGGTTGGTATCCAAACTCATATGTTGGAAAGGGGACTCAATGCATTGAGAATGAATCCAGTACCAGCAGACGTTAGAGAGTTAATGTACAAGGTTAAAAAGGCTCAAGGAACTGATATTTCTCGTTCATTTTGTGGGCTTAATGACCATCGTAATCTTCGCCTTTCTGTGGAGTATGCGAAAAAAGCAGGAATGATATCACAGGCTGCATTATCAATTACAAGTTCTCCTGTTCATACTGTAGAATACTATCTAAATCTTGTAGATAAGGTGGTTGAATATGGTTGTGATGAGATTTGTTTGAAGGATATGGCAGGAATTGGTCGTCCTACTCTGCTTGCTGAACTCACATCAAGAATAAAGAAAAAATATCCACATATTGCAGTTCAGTACCACGGTCATACTGGCCCAGGCTTTTCACCTGCTTCAATGCTTGAAGTTGCACGAGCAGGAGCTGACTACCTTGATGTTGCTGTGGAACCTCTATCTTGGGGTAAGGTCCATCCAGACGTGATTACAATTCGCGAGATGTTAAAAGCTGATGGTTTCCAAGTTAAGGATATCAATATGAGTGCTTATATGGAAGTTCGTCATCTAACTCAGGAGTTTATAGACGATTTCCTTGGCTATTGGATTGATAAAGGCAATGCCCAGATGAGTTCATTACTTGTGGGCTGTGGACTTCCAGGTGGTATGATGGGTTCAATGATGGCTGACTTAAGAGGTTTCCATAATGCGATTAATCTGTCTCTAAGAAAGCAGGGTAAACCAGATGTAACTCTTGATACTCTCATGGTTATGCTATTCCAAGAGGTTGAATATGTATGGCCACGCCTTGGTTATCCACCGCTTGTGACTCCATTTAGCCAGTATGTTAAGAATACAGCCTTAATGAATTTATTGAGTACTCTCAATGGCGAGCCAAGATGGACTAAGATTGATCCAGATACTTGGAATATGATATTAGGAAAGATGGGACAGCTTCCTGGCCCACTTGCTCCTGAAATCGTAGCTCTTGCCAAGGAAAAAGGATTCGAGTTCTACACCGGCGATCCACAGGCTGCTTTCCCTAATGCATTAGATTCTTTCAGAAAGATTATGGATGAAGAAGGTTGGGATTATGGTCAGGACGATGAGGAGCTCTTTGAGTTGGCTATGCATGAGAGACAATATCGTGACTACAAGAGTGGTGTTGCTAAAGAGAGATTTAATAAGGAGCTCGAGGAAATGAGAGCACAAAATGGTGCACCAAAAGTAGTTACTAGGCCTGTTGTGGAAATGCCTAAGTTTGATGTGGAAGCATTCGTTGCAGAGCATCCATCGGCAGTTGCAGTTCAGTCTCCAGTGAAGGGACAATTACTCTGGGAAATAGATGTGGTAGATACTTCTACTGCTCCAGTAGTGGGTTCTAAGGTATTAGTTGATGAGCCTATTGCTTGGGTTCAGACTTACTACGGCATGGAAGAAGTTCTAGCTCCAGCATCAGGTCGCTTACTTGCAGTCTTCGCAAAGCAAGGCGAAAATTTAGAAAAGCAAGAAATCCTGGCTATGATTGAGCCAGTTAAAAAATAATAAATTATGGCAAAAGCATATGTTTTCCCTGGTCAGGGTGCTCAGTTCACTGGTATGGGAAAAGATTTATACGATACAAATCCTAAAGCAAAGGAGTTATTTGAAAAGGCAAATGATATCTTAGGTTTTAGAATTACCGATATTATGTTTGAAGGTTCAGCTGAGGACTTAAGGCAAACTAAGGTGACTCAACCTGCAATTTTCTTACATTCAGTTATTACTGCAATGTGTTTAGAAGGTTTTAAACCAGATATGGTTGCAGGCCACTCTCTTGGTGAGTTTTCTGCTTTAGTTGCATCGGGAGCTCTTAGTTTTGAGGAGGGGTTAAAGTTAGTTTCAATTCGCGCACAGGCGATGCAAAAGGCTTGTGAGCTTCAGCCAGGTTCTATGGCAGCAATTATTGCTTTAGAGCAGGAGCTCATTGAGAAGCTTTGTGTTTGCTGCGACGGAGTAGTTGTTCCTGCAAATTATAATTGCAATGGCCAAATTGTTATTTCGGGCGAGGTTGAGGCAGTTCAACAGGCTTGTGAAAAAATGAAGGAAGCAGGTGCGAAGCGTGCTTTAGTTCTTCCAGTTGGTGGAGCTTTCCATTCTCCTTTGATGGAGCCAGCAAGGGTAGAATTAGCAGAAGGTATTGAAAAAGCGGTTATTAACAAACCAGTTTGTCCAATTTACCAAAACTACACTGCTCTTCCTACAACAGATCCAGTGGAAATAAAAAAGAACCTACTAGCTCAGCTAACAGGCCCTGTTAAGTGGACTCAAACTGTACAAAATATGGCGGCTGATGGTGCGACTGAGTTTATAGAGCTCGGTCCTGGCAAAGTCCTCCAAGGTCTCATCCGCAAAATTCTATAGAATTATCTTGTAAAACAAAAAATAGCTTAAGCACGTGAAGATGATTAAAAGTCTAACTTTTAGTCATCTTCTTTTTATTGCTCAGATGACTCTTCTTTTTCTT
>CAYFTA010000082.1:0-4909 GCA_964346015.1 uncultured Muribaculaceae bacterium
TCGCCAGTATAGGAATGAGGAGCTTTAAATATGCTAACTAGGACTTCGTCAATTACCTCACCAGTAGGGGAGTAGATTGTGCCAAATTTTATAGTATAGCCAGCTGAATCAGCGAGTGTACCATTTTTTAACTCTATAATTTTATCGCCTATGGTTAATGCTTCAGGGCCACTTACTCTAATTATAGAAATCGCTCCAGTGCCTGGAATTGTCGCAGGAGCGCAGATTGTATCTTCGTTTTTTATATACATAATGTCTAATGTTTCAATTGCAAAATTAGTGAAATTTACTTACCTTTGCCAAGTTTTAAGAAAATCCAAAAGGTCAAAAGAATGATTTCTCTTCAAATGAAAGATAAATGTTTGAATGAAACCACATTACAGGGTAATGTACAAGTTCTTTTTTCTTTTTATTATAGTAGACGGCCATTTTCATTTTTATGATTTTGGTCGTTTTTTTGATTATAATTAATATACAGTAATGGACAATAAAAGAGTTGCTAAGCTAATACTTGAGAATGGAAATGAGTTTGAAGGGTTTACCTTCGGATTTGACCAACCTGTTCTGGGCGAGATTGTATTCAATACCTCTATGGTTGGCTATCCCGAGATGCTGACAGATGCTTCTTATTATGGTCAGATTCTCTGTCTAACATACCCTTTAATTGGAAATTATGGAATGCCTTCATCAGAAAACACCAAAGAAGGACTTTCGAAACATTTTGAATCAGAAAAAGCCCAGCCAAAGGGTCTAATTGTTTTTGACTATTCTAAAGAATATAGCAATTGGGAAGCAGTTCAGTGCCTTGATTCTTGGATGAAGGAAAATAAGGTTACAGGTCTATACGGAATCGACACCAGGGAATTAGCCCAAAGTCTCACAGCTTTAGGTCAAATGCGAGCTATTATTGTTCCAGAAGGATGTGAGAAGCTAAATTTCAATGACGCTATTGTGGAAAATCAAGTTGCACAAGTTTCAACCAAAGAAGTTATTACTTACAAACCAGAAAAATTACAAAGTTCCGAAGATTCTAAAAACACAAGCTCAATAAACAAAAAAGTTGTACTTATTGATTGTGGTGTTAGACACAGTATTATAAGAGACCTTCTAAATCGTGGCATAGAAGTCATTAGAGTTCCATATAAATATGATTTTACTGCAATAGAATATGATGGTCTCTATGTTTCAAATGGTCCTGGAAATCCAGCAGAGTTAAAAGAAACTGTAAAACTCATACAAAAAGCTATGGAAGCTGAAAAGCCAATATTCGGACTTCAACTAGGCTGTCAACTTCTAGGACTTGCAGCTGGATGTAAAACAGAAAGGCTTAAGAAAGCTCATCGTGCATCTAATATTCCAATTAGGAAGATAGGTACAAATAGAGCCTATATCACTTCACACAATTCTGCATACACTATTGCAAGTGATTCTATACCAGTTGACTGGGACGCAATCTACATAAACTTAAACGACAACAGCGTGGCTGGAATCAAACATCACACAAAGCCGTTTTATGGTACGCAGTTTAATCCAGAAGTTTGTATTGGACTCAATGAGAATTTTACTATAATTGATGAATTTATTTCGAAGCTTTAAGATTGATACTGCGAAGATTGCCCCGTCGCCCTACGGGCTCTTCGCAATGACATATAAGGATTCTCTTCAGGGTGAGATTCTTATAAATAATGAGTAAGACTATGGTAGATAAAGGTATAAAAAAAGTAATAGTGCTTGGTTCGGGAGCACTAAAAATTGGTCAAGCAGGTGAATTTGATTATTCTGGTTCACAAGCTCTTAAGGCTTTAAGAGAAGAGGGGATTGAGACAATCCTGGTTAATCCTAATATTGCTACAGTCCAGACTTCGGAAAAAGTTGCTGATAAGGTTTATTTTCTTCCGATTACTCCATACTTTGTTGAAAAAGTAATACAAAAGGAAAAACCACAAGGAATTCTTCTTGCGTTCGGTGGTCAAACAGCTCTAAACTGTGGAGTTGAGCTATATCAGGCAGGAATTCTTGAAAAATACAATGTGAAAGTTCTTGGTACACCAGTTCAAGCTATTATGGATACTGAAGACAGGGAGCTTTTCAATGAGAAACTAGCTGAAATCGGCGTTAAAACAATCCAATCACATGCTGTTGAAACAATTAAAGATGCAAAAGCAGCAGCAGAGGAGCTGGGCTATCCAGTAATTGTTCGTGCTGCTTATGCCCTTGGTGGACTGGGTTCGGGTTTTTGCGACAATGAGAAAGAACTTGTCAAGCTTTGTGAATCATCATTCTCATTCTCGCCACAAGTTCTTGTCGAAAAGTCACTCAAGGGTTGGAAGGAAATTGAATACGAAGTAATGCGTGATAGATATGATAACTGCATTACAATTTGTAATATGGAGAACTTCGACCCACTTGGCATCCATACAGGTGAGTCCATTGTTGTTGCCCCGACTCAAACTCTTAGTGCTAAAGAGGTTAATTTCCTACGCGACCTTGCTATTAAGATGGTACGCCACATTGGTATAGTGGGAGAGTGTAATGTTCAGTATGCTTATGATACTGATTCAATGGAATATTATGTAATTGAACTTAATGCACGTTTGAGTCGTTCTTCTGCACTCGCTTCTAAGGCCACAGGCTATCCAATTGCCTTCGTAGCAGCTAAATTAGGTCTCGGATATAGTTTATTCGACATTAAAAATTCAGTTACCAAGGACACTCCAGCATTTTTTGAACCAAGTCTAGACTATGTGGTTGCCAAGATTCCTCGTTGGGACCTATCTAAATTTCATGGAGTTTCTCGCAAACTTGGATCATCAATGAAATCGGTAGGTGAAGTTATGGCCATTGGTCGTAATTTTGAGGAGGCAATGCAGAAAGGGCTTCGCATGATTGGGCAGGCTGCTAACGGCTTTGTTTGTAATAAGGACTTTCATGTAGACGATATAGACAAGGAACTTCATGAGCCTACAGATAATCGTATCTTCGTGATTTCCAAAGCCATGCGAGCTGGTTATTCAGTAGATAAGATTCATGAACTCACAAAGATTAATAAATGGTTTCTTTATAAATTACAAGGAATTGTTGAGACAAATCTAGAAATTAGGAAATATAATAGTATTGAAGACTTACCTTTGGAATTGCTAAAACTAGCTAAGATTCAGGGATTTTCAGATATACAATTGGCTATTTCGCTCTATAAGGATAGTGTAGACAATGATAAGGCAGAAGATAAAATTAGGGCCTATAGGAAAGCGAATGGAATTATTCCTTGTGTAAAACAAATTGATACCTTAGCAGGGGTCTATCCAGCAGCAACTAATTATTTGTATTTAACTTACGGTGGTGCGTATAATGATGTAACTTATACTTCTCTTAAAGATTCTGTAATTGTTTTAGGTTCTGGGGCTTATCGTATTGGTAGTTCAGTGGAGTTTGATTGGTGCTCAGTGAATGCTCTTCAAACTATTAAAGATCAGGGATATAAGGGAGTTATGATTAACTATAACCCAGAGACAGTGTCTACAGATTATGATATGTGCGATCGTCTCTATTTCGATGAGCTTACTTTTGAAAGGGTTATGGATATTCATGATCTTGAGCAACCACATGGTATGGTTGTGTCAATGGGTGGGCAGATTCCGAACAATTTGGCTGTTAAGCTCGAAGCGAACAATGTAAACATACTTGGTACAAAGGCCTATTCGATTGATAGGGCAGAAGATAGACATAAATTTTCATCTATTATCGACTCGCTCGGCATAGACCAGCCAAAGTGGAAGGAGTTGACCAATGCCGATGAGGTAAATGAATTTATTGAGCAAGTAGGATTCCCTGTTTTGGTTCGTCCTTCTTATGTGCTTTCTGGTGCAGCAATGAATGTTTGCTATAACCATGAGGAGTTACAAGAGTTCTTAGGGCTTGCTGTGGAAGTGTCTGCAAAACACCCTGTTGTGATGTCTGAGTTTATGCAGAGATGTAAAGAAATCGAATTTGATGCAGTTGCAGATGATGGTGAGATTATAGCCTATGCAATATCTGAACATATTGAATTTGCAGGAGTTCACTCTGGTGATGCTACAATTCAATTCCCACCCCAGAAGCTCTATGTTGAGACTGTTCGAAGGATTAAGAAAATAGCACAAAAAATAGCAAAAGCTCTAGAAATTACTGGACCATTCAATATTCAGTTCCTCGCAAAGGAAAACTATATTAAAGTAATAGAGTGTAACTTAAGGGCTTCTAGAAGTTTCCCATTTGTTTCTAAGGTACTGAAGATTAATATGATAGAATTGGCAACTAAGGCAATGTTAGGCCTAAAACCAAATCCACCATTAAAGTCTGCATTTGATCTAGACTATGTTGGTATTAAATCTTCGCAATTTTCATTCTCACGTCTACAACAAGCAGATCCCGTCCTCGGTGTTGATATGCATTCAACTGGTGAAGTGGGATGTATTGGTGATGATTTTAATGAAGCTTTACTGAACTCGTTACTTTCTGTAGGATATACAATTCCTAAAAAGAATATTTTAATTTCATCAGGTAATGCTCTCCAAAAAGCAGACCTATTAGGGGCGTGTCAACTTCTTGTTAAGAAAGGTTATACCCTCTATGCAACAGGTGGTACTGCTCGCTATCTAAACAGTAATGATGTACCTGCAACAAGAGTTATATGGCCATCAGACATGGATAATAAAGAGTTAGCAAGCAAATATAGATCGGCAATGGAAATGCTCCAAAACAAAGAAATTGACCTACTAATCAATATTCCTAAGAACTACACAAAACGTGAGCTAACCAATGGCTACCATCTTCGTCGGGCAGCAATTGATTACAATATCCCCCTTATCACAAATGCGCGCCTAGCAACTGCATTTATTCGTGCATTTTGTGCAATGACAATAGATGATAT
>CAYFTA010000083.1:0-4884 GCA_964346015.1 uncultured Muribaculaceae bacterium
CAAGAAAATGGGCTAAAGATTTATTGTCTTTAGCCCATTTATTTTGATTTTTTAGCTTATATCACATCAGTTTTATGATTACTTAATGATTATAAGGAGATTAATTACTATTATTTATTGCTAAATATTGCGCAGAAACCTTGTTTGATTAGAACGAATTTTTCTGGTGCAAGGAAGTAGAGAAGAGCAAACAATACTGCAACAATTACTAAAACAACAGCAATAGAAATTAACCATTTTGCCCATGTAGGTAAGCCTTTCTTAGCATAAGGGTCCTTTAACTTAAGCTTAGGAAATTTAGCTATATCTGTAAGAGTTTCACCTAATGGAATGCTAATTTTTGATGCTGCATTGACTGCCCAGCCACTAGCATTTAATAATGGTGCAATATTTCTTCTTCTAAGTTTCATCCATGCTAGAATCATAGCAGGACCTGAAATTAATAACATTAGACCCACAAAAGCTGCAACTAACTGCCAGAAGGTCAAGCCTAGGAGTCCTTTTGCAAGGGCTGCTAAGGCTGTACCTATCATACCTAAGGCCATACCTAAGGCAGCAAAGATACCTGCGAACTTACCTATATCAAATGGTGGTTTTGCTTGAGTGGAAGCTGCATTAGGATCTGCTTCTGGTTTTGGAACTGTACTTAATTTAGCTGTTGCATCTTCCATGAGTTTTGCATCCTTCTCAGCAGCATTTTTATTAACTAGATTTTCAACAAAAGCTGCCATTCTACGGTATGGCGACCAAAATGCTTGAGCAATACTAATTGGGTTGTCTATAATTTTGGTAATTACTGCATCCCATTCAACACCATTATTATCATAGTAAATAGCATTCTTTCCAACTACTAAATCCCCAATATCTCCAACTGTTACTGCTGCCACAATTTGTAGAATACCTGGTTGGGATTTGGTAGCACAACTACAATATATTAAAAACATTCCTGAAGAAACTGCTGATGCACTATGTTTTGCTGCATCTTCGACCTTCATAACGAAATGACATTCTCTTTGGTCAATTATAAGTCTTCCCGACTGGAAAATGGCTTTAACATCCTTATCTTTTTCATAGAAATCATTGAGAGTCACAAAGTTTCTGAGTAGGCGATAAAAGTCACGATTTACATAGAGGAACTTCTCTACACTTGCCATATTATCTACTTCAGTAGCTAACTCTAAATCTTTTTCTATTAGTTTTAATATATTTTCTTTCCCTTTCTTCTGTGTTAATAAAGCCTTTGCCTTATCAATTTCTAAAGAAGCTGCTGGTAATGAAGCTTTTTGAGATGCCCAAGCCTGATATTCAGCAAACTTCTCTGCAATTTCATTCCAATCTTTTTCTGTAATTACTTTCTTTTTATTCCCATAAACAGAAGCTATTAGTTTTCTAAATTGTGCTTCCCATACAGGGTTTAGTTGCTCTGTAAGAAGAATTTCTCCTTTATCATTAATTCTTACCAGAGGACAAGCTGCAATTTCTTCTGTTTTTGATAAGAGATTCTCTCCACTAATTGCTTCGATATTCTGATTAGTAACGTCAAGACTAGCTTCCGGGGAAAAAGCAGTTAGCTTCGAACGAAGGAAAAAATCTTTTACCTTAGAATCAAGTTTAGTATAAGCTTCAACTATAGCATCTGTATTTTCTCCATATGGAGCCTCAACAGAAGCTTCATACCAGTCTACATAACCCTGAAGAGCAGCATAAAATTGTTCTACCTTATCTTTATCAATACCATCTTCTCCACTTCTATCTTGGACTGATCCACAAACAGCAATTATTGCTTCAATTATGTCCTTATCTTCTTGTCTATCAGCTGTCGCTAAAGTAATTACTCCATCACCATTAAAACGAAGTTTTGTAAAATTTTCTTTTGCTTGAACTACATCTGCAATAGAAATAACTTCTCCCTCCTTTTTAAGGGTAGTCAGTATCTGCTTTGCTGAAGCATAAAGTTTGGCAGCCTCCTCATTTTCTTGGTTTAAAAGTTCGAGATTGAATTCATTACTGGTATTTAAGAGTGAATCGGTGTCTTTTAAGAAAGATGTAAGCCATTTTGATATAGCTACAACATCCTGAACACGAATCTTACCATCACAATCCACGTCAATGTATGTAAGACTTTTTTCTTCAATCTCTAGTCCTTTAACTGGGCATGATAGAACTGTCCACATCTTTGGGTCAAGATGTTCAAGATTTTCAATATCTGCACCTGACTGTATCATAACTCTTGGGGAGCCACCAATATTTTCAAACTCCCATTTGTGCTTGTTTTTAGTATTCATTTATTTTTTGTTTTAATTAAAATTTTCGGGTTGGGACTGGGTCATTTTGCGGAGATGCTCACGTCGTCGCTGCGCTCCTCCTCAGCATGACATTAAAATATTGACTCTTGTGTGTAGGTTGTTAGAAGTTCTAAGGCTTTCATACCCATAACAGAGTTTCCTTTTGCATTAAGCCTTGGACTCCAGACAGCAACCGAATATTTATTAGGATAAACTGCCACTATTCCCCCACCAACTCCACTTTTGCCTGGTAAACCTACTAAATATGAAAATTCACCAGACTCATCATAAAAACCACAGGTCTGCATAAGGGCATTTAAGCGTTTTACCTTAGAAGAAGAAAGTTGATAACCTGCATAATTAAAATCCTTATGACAAGTGAAACCACGGAAAGCTAGGGCTAATTCCCTACAGGACATTTCCACAGAACACATCTTGCAATAAAATCTCAAGATATCTTCAATATTATTTTCAACAGTACCATGATATTTTAAAAGGTTAGCACTGGCAGCATTTAAATAACCAACTTCTCTTTCAGATGAAGCAACTTCCAAATTATAATCAATGCTATTATCCTTACCTAAAGTACGTACAAATTTCAAAAACTCCTCTTCTGCATCATCAAGCTCTGTAAGCAAAATATCTGCAACTACCATAGCCCCTGCATTAATAAAGGGATTACGTGGCACTCCTCCTTCCACTTCAAGTAAAACCAAAGAGTTAAAAGCAGCACCAGAAGCTTCTTTGCCTACTCTTTTCCATATATCTTCCCCTTTAATCGCTAAAGCCATAGCTACAGCAAAAACCTTAGAAATACTCTGGATTGAAAAACGAGTATCAGCTTGCTTATAACTAAAAGTCTCGCCTTTGATTGTACGAAGACAAATTCCAAATTGATCAGGATTCTGTGTAGCCAAAGCAGGAATATAGTTCGCTTGCTTCCCTATTTTAGCATAAGGTTGAAGTTCTGTATATATTTTTTCTAGTATATTTTGATAATCCATAAGAATTATAATCAATTTAAGACCCAACAAAATTAGAAAAATTTTGCTATCTTTGCAAACCGTATGGTACACGGATTTGATAATAACAAGTATCTTAAGATACAGTCTGAGAATATTAAGAAACGTATTGCTCAGTTCAACGACAAGCTTTATCTCGAGTTCGGAGGTAAACTATCTGATGACACACATGCAAGTAGAGTTTTACCAGGTTTTGAACCTGATAGTAAGCTCCAGATGCTCATGCAACTTAGGGATGAGGCAGAGATTGTTCTGGTTATAAGTGCAATTGATGTTGAGAGGAATAAAATTAGGGGCGATCTTGGTATTACTTATGACGAGGATGTGTTACGTTTAAATGAAGAATTTTCAAAAATAGGTCTAATGGTAAGTAGCGTTGTAATTACTCATTACAATGGCCAGGCTAGTGCTGATGCTTATCGCCATAGACTTGAACGTGAGGGTATAAAAGTCTATAATCACTACACAATTGAAGGTTATCCTAATGATGTTGCACTTATTGAGTCTGACGAAGGCTTTGGAAAAAATGATTATATAGAGACCTCACGTCCACTTGTAATAGTAACAGCTCCTGGTCCTGGTAGTGGTAAAATGGCAGTATGCTTAAGTCAATTATATCATGAGCATAAGAGAGGGAATAAGGCAGGTTATGCTAAGTTTGAAACTTTTCCTGTTTGGAATTTACCATTGAAACATCCTATAAACCTTGCTTATGAAGCAGCAACTGCCGATTTAGATGATGTGAATATGATTGACTCTCTTCATCTTGAGGCTTATGGAGAAATTGCTGTTACATATAATAGAGACTTGGAGATTTTCCCTGTACTAAACAATATTTTTGAAAGTATATATGGAGAAAATCCTTATAAATCACCTACTGACATGGGGGTGAATATGATAGGCTATTGTATTAGTGATGAGGAGGTATGTAGCAATGCAGCCAGAGAAGAAATAATTAGAAGATATTATACAGCCTTGTGTAATCTTGCCGTAACGGGTAATAATGAGAATGAGGTAAATAAGATTTCGCTAATTATGAAGCAAGCGAAACTTACAACTTCTTATAGAAAGACTACAATCGCCGCGAAAGAAAGAAAAGAGCTTACAGGAGTAGCTACAGCTGCCATTGAACTAAATGATGGTAAGATTATTACTTCTCGTACTAGTTCTTTACTTGGCCCTAGTGCCGCTTTGATTGTGAATGCAACTAAATATCTTGCTGGTATTCCTCATAAGGTTAAACTTATACCTGAAGAATATATAGAGCCAATACAAAAAACGAAGGTAGAGTACCTACATGGACAAAATCCACGACTTCATACTGATGAAATTCTTGTCGCCATGTCTCTGCTTAGCAATAAGGATGAGAATTGTCGCAATGCCTTGGCTCAATTGCCAAAACTAAAGGGTTGTCAAGTACACTCTACAGTAATGTTAACAGATGTAGACCAGAAGGTTTTTAAAAAATTAGGAGTTGGACTTACTTGTGATCCAGTAAAAAAAATTAACAGAATTAAATAGATATAAAAATGAAAAAAATCCCACCTTGCCCTAAATGTCATGGAACATTTGTCTAT
>CAYFTA010000084.1:0-4848 GCA_964346015.1 uncultured Muribaculaceae bacterium
TCTGGTTGCGACTCAGATGGGTTCAACGAAAGACTACCAAGATTTATCAGACCACTACGAGCCAAATCAATTTGATAGGATTCACTGAAAGTCTTAATGTTTTCATTGAGTAAAACAGTTAATCCGTCTGTTAGAGTAACTGGTAAAGTAACTATATAATAAATTGCATCCTTTTTAAAATCTCCAACAAGCTTAATTTCTTTTTCTCCTTTAGTGATAGTATAAACAGGGTTCTCACCATAGGTTAAATTAAACTTACCTGCAATTATTTCTTCTCCATTAGGCCTAAGAGTTACAGAAGTGACTCCTTCTGAAATAATCTTGAACTTTATTAACGACCCTGCATTCTTAAAGCTTAATTCGTAATTCTCTGTAAAGGCATAAGCTAAAGCTGCAGCTGGGTCATAGGTGTTCTCAACAGCCACTTGCTCTACAGGCATGTATAAATCATAGATTGACTTGTTGAAGAACGAAAAAGTCAAGTCTGGATTATAAGGATAAGCAGCAAGATAATATTTGCGTCCTTTCCCTTCCAGCTTACCTTTGAAACTTGTTGAGGCAGTCGTTTTAGATTTTTCTGTATTTACAAATTCGTTATTTACTCCATCATAAACAGTTATCTTATCTTCTGGAGTCCACATTGGTGTTAGCCCCTCTAAAACTGTCTTAGTCTGTGGTGGTCTCTCATAGGTGGCATTAAAAGTCACAAGACCATCTTGATTGGCCATTTCTTTCTCATTTATACAAGATGATAAGCCAATTAAGCTAAGTGCCACAAGTAATATTATATGTTTCAATTTCATAGCAGCAAAGATTTATTATTCAACCGAAGGGTTTACCAAAACTAAAGCCTTACCTGTAGGAAGTGTATATGATCCACTTGATACTGTTTTTCCTGTTAGATAGTCTACCCAAGTACCCGATGGAATAGTGATTGTTTGATTTGATTCTCCGTTTCCATGGTAATTTGCCCAAATCTTAACTTCCTTCCCGTCCTTGCTGAGATTTAAAGTTTTCATTGGCCATCCTGAAGGATTCCATGAGAAAGAAGTATATTTTCCAAACAATTCTGGATTTTTATTACGAAGCTGATTCATCTTAGCATAGACATTGAATAAAGCCTTGCGCTCAGGAACATCTAAATAGTCCCATTTTACTGGTTTCCTCGACGTTTCATATTCGCCAGTTCCTGTTTTATCAACACCTTCAGGCGTACACCATTTATTGTAATCATATCCAAGCTCACCCATTTGCCAAATCATCTTCGGACCAGGAACTCCTAAGAAGCATACTGCATTCATTGCAAGGTTTTCCATTTTATTTTGTAAGCTTGCCTTTACACTTGTAGCACCATCTTTATTTTGCTTATAAGCCATCCTTTCTTCATCGTGACTTTCCATATAAGCAACCCATCCTGAAGCTCCAAAACCATCTACTGTTTCATAAGCGCCTGAAAAGTTTGAGCCAGAATTTCCTTTAGCGGCTGTGATATAAGCAGAATTCATATTTCTCCAAGGATGCATTCCATCTTGGATAAATTCTCTTTCTTCGCGATTGTTTCCCAGATGCTCTAGGATTACATAGCATTTAGGATCAACAGATTTTATGAAAGCGTTGTATTCCTTAATAATATCAACACGAGGCTGATGATAACCATCCCAAACATTTTGTTGAGTAAAGCCTTTAGAAAGGTCGAAGCGGAAACCATCCACATTATACTCTTCTATCAGATATTTAAGGCTGCGCTTTACTATGTTTCTAACAAATTCGTTCTCATGATTAAAGTCATGGAAAACACTCCATGGATGAGTTGCGTCTACGTTAAAATATGGATTTAAAGAATGTGTTTTATTGTTTTTACTATCCCAATAAAGTTTTGCTAATGGGGAACTACCAGTATTATGATTGTAAACCACGTCAACGATTACAGCAATACCTTTTTGATGACATGCTTCTATGAAGTCCTTATATTGTTTGCGAGTACCATAGGCTTTATCCAAAGCAAAATAATGGCTTGGATTATAACCCCAACTTTCAACTCCATCGAATTCTTGAATAGGCATGATTTCAACAGCATTTACGCCCAACTCCACAAGATGATCCAAACGCTCCATTGCACCAGCAATATCAGCTCTTTTTGTCCAGTCGCCAAAAAGCATTTCATAAATCACTGGAGATTCTGGGTTTTTCATTGTGAAATCTGACCAAGAATAACTGTCTCGATTAATCTTTACACATGACACCAAATCCACTCCTCCTTCAGGATAAACCATCTGGTCTTCTGGATATATTTGATATTTATCGTTAATCCATTTGTCATTGTGTGGATCAAGAATTTTCTCACTGAATG
This sequence comes from uncultured Muribaculaceae bacterium, assembly GCA_964346015.1. Lineage (GTDB taxonomy): Bacteria > Bacteroidota > Bacteroidia > Bacteroidales > UBA932 > Cryptobacteroides. The sequence continues at coordinate 2,351 of CAYFTA010000084.1, forward strand.
GATCTGTTATGCGTATAATTGCATCATTTTCTCCTTCTATCTTTGACTTGGTTCCAAGATGATATTGGAAGCGATATTCTTTTTCTGGATCTAGGCCAGATACTGTTATCCACCAAGCCTGTTTACTATTATCACGTTTCATCTGACTGTTTTCGTCATTACTCAGAGTCCAGTCATTAAAATCGCCTATGATATAAGCATAGTCCCTATGTGTTCCAGATGTTGTATAATCATGTAGGACGAAGGTTATTGTACTATTATCTACTCGGTTTATACCATAGTTACATGCAGCAGGTGCAGAAGCATAAACAATTTCTCCTGCCTGGAATAGTTTGTATTTATCATCTATAACTGTTATAAACCTATCTTCAGCAATTCCCTTAAGGGAGCCATCTTCATTACGAATTACAATACCAATTTGCGTCAATGGAGTTGTACCACTGGCAAAGTATTCTCTTGCTGTAGGGCCTAGTTCCAAATGCCATGTGTCTTTTACCTCTGGATCAGGAGTGAATTTACATTTATCAATATTCTCATCCCACTGAGCTTGAACATAGCGCCAAACTCCATATTCTAATATACCGATATGAGCATAAACATCGCCTGTATATCCTTTCAATGCTGATTTCTTACCTGCCTTAAATGAAATTGTAATAGGCTCATCTGCATTAGGCAATGCTGGCGTCACCCATAGTCTAGTAGCAGAGTCATCCATTAGAGGATTTTCTACATAAGACTCATTGTCCGATGGACCGTATAAATCTCCTGTTAATGCAGGTCTTTTACACGATGATGTAAAAAGTATAGCTGTGATAAGAAGACTATTAAAAATTTTCCGTGTCATATAATTATATGTTAACATATTGTTTGCTAAGTGGATAAATATATAAAATATCTATGTCTTTGGGAAATTGAAATTTGCAAAATGTTGTAAAAACATGACGAATGGTGAATATCTTTAGATGAACTGTAAACATAAAAAGGGTGAGCCGAAACTCACCCTTTACAATTAGCTATAGATGCTCAATTTATTTTATTGAACCTGTTCCTGCGTTAAAGTCAAGAGTTACAACTTGACCAGCTATACCATTAACAGCTGGTTGGTCACCACCATCAGCACGATAAACGATCTTACCGTCAATAACATTGTACTCCATTTGCCACCACTCAACTCCTTCTATTGCCTCAGGAGCTGCTGTGTACATGCGAATAGGTCCGTCGGTAGTAAGAGCCGGAGAAACTAATTTAGTTTCTGCTGCTGTAAATAGATTTGCTGCTTGAGCCTCTGTCCAGCCACCAAAGGCGTCACCCATACCGTAAACCCTAGCTGGTTCAATTGCTATCATATTATTCTTAAGATCTACATAAACTGTATAGTGGCCATCAGCTGCAACATGACAATTATTATCATCTCCTATCTCATATCCTGAGTCATTTCCTAACCCAGTGAAGTCTCCTGACCATTCTTTTACAGGACAGAATTTGAAACCATTTGCTGCAGTAAAGTAACGAGTTGTCCAGAAAGCTCCTGGATGGCTATGAACTGGAACCATTGTCACAACACCTTCATTTTCCCAATTCCAGTCACCGAAATCTACACCAATCATGTATAGCTCTGTTGGAAGATCAGACTCTTTTGTAAGAGTTAAAGCGTAAGAATAACCTTTTGAAATATCACCACCCTTTAGAGTGAAAGTAAGTTCAATTGTGTACTCACCACCTTTTTCAACTTTGATGTTTGAACCATTTGGTACAGAATCTTCACCTAGGTTGGTGTTAGCTTTAACATTACCTGCGTCGTCAAGTTGAATTTTCCAACCATTACCATAAGCGAACTTAAATTCACCATTTGCTGGCATTTCAACATTTTCCATTTTCCAAGTCATGGTAGTCTTGTTAATTTCTACATCATCAAATGCTGTAAAACCCCAACTGTTCATTGCACCACGAACACCCCATTGAACTGAAGAAACAACGATTTGTGGATAAAGAAGGTCCTGTGCTTTATTGAGGTCTAGTAAAATGTGATATAGTCCTGTTTCGTCAACCTTCATAGATGGAGCATTATCACCTGTAACAAGTTGACCTCTTTTTACAGTTGCAAGCGTTGGGTTATCTGCTAATTCTGTTACATCAAAAACCTCTAAGTTTGCACCATAGTTAGTTGTAATACCAGCTTCATTAAGTACAAGGTTAAAATCTTTACCTGCCTCTAGAACGATGTATTTTTCATACATTCCATCACGGTTTTCATCTGTTGCCTCATTAAGCCCAGCAGCCATTAATAAATCTGCTGTTAGCTCATTAAAACCTGTTGCAGGACCGTAAACGTAAAAGCCATCTTCTGTAAGATTATCAAATTTATTGTCCTTTTTTTCTTTCTCACAAGAAACAGCTGTGAATAGGAGTGCCGCAGCACTCAAAAACATCATAATTTTTTTCATAAAACTTTTAATTTAATGTGTGTATATTTATTTTAATTTTTAAATGTCATCATA
>CAYFTA010000085.1:0-4754 GCA_964346015.1 uncultured Muribaculaceae bacterium
ATGAGTGGAATAAATATTCCTAATGTTTCATAAATAGGACCCATATAAGCCTGCATTATAAATTGAAGAATTGTCACGAAAGTTGCAATAACTACTATATAAATAGGAATTCTAACCTTATCTGGAACATAATCAGCAATAGCTGAAATTGCCATATTAGAAAGAATAAGAACGAACATTGTCGCTAACCCCATACTCATCCCATTCATTGCTGAAGTAGTTGTAGCTAAGGTAGGACACATACCTAAAAGAAGAACAAAAGTTGGGTTCTCCTTTATAATACCTTTTGTTATAATTTGTATTTTTTTCATAATCTGCTCTCCTATTCGTTATCTCCTTCATATACCTCTTTGAAAACATTCAGTGCTACATTAATAGCATTAATATAAGCACGAGAAGTAATAGTAGATGCTGTAATTCCATCAATCTCACCACCATCTTTTGTAACAGCAAGTTTCCTTTCTACTGGATTAAAGTTTTTAAACTGATCTGCAAACTCTGACTCAGAACATTTGGCACCAAGACCAGGAGTTTCAGAATGAGATAATACGACAGTATTATAAATAACCCCATCCACAGTAACTCCCACCATAATTTCAATAGGACCTCCAAAACCAGAGGCTGAAGATCTAATAGCATAAGCTATAGTCTCATCTTCTTTTTTTAACTCATAATAAGAATAAGTTTTTCCATCTAACTCTATTGCCTCTTCGATAGGCTCATTGTCAAACTCTGGGACCACTTGCATAATAGCCTCAGCTTTTTTTGCAAGAGCTGCTTGATCAATAGGATCTTTTGTAAGGGCATAAACACCAGCAAGCAAGCTAGAACATACTAAACAAACTACAAAGAGCGATAGGGCCATATTTTTAAATGAAGATTTTATTGCCATAATTAAGCCCTCCCGAATTTTTTAGAATGACTAAACTTATTAATTAGTGGAACCACTGAGTTCATAATCAATATTGCGAATGACATTCCCTCTGGATATATTCCAAAATATCGGATCAACATGGTTATAAGGCCTATACCTATACCGAAAATAATACCCCCTATATTAGTCATTGGAGAGGTTACATAATCTGTTGCCATGAAGAACGCACCTAAGAGAATACCACCAGTAAGTATATTAAATATAGGATCTGTGTATTGCGAAGGATCTATCAACCAGAATATACCTGAAAATATAGCTACAGTAGCAATAATTGAAAGTGGTATATGAGGTTTTACAACCTTTCTAGCTAGTAAATAAATAAAACCTAATATTAAGGCAAAGGCAGAAATTTCTCCAACAGAACCTCCTATATTCACAAATAGTATCTGAAGATATGAAAAGCCATGTTCCGCATAAATTTGTTCTAGTGGCAAACCTTGCCCAATAGCCTCTTTTACTAAACTAAGTGGTGTTGCTCCTGTTGTTGCATCAATTCCAGAAAATCCCCATGCTTCACGAATACTTGCAGGCATAGCCCAATTTGTCATTTGAACAGGGAATGAAATCAAAAGAAAAACACGACCCACTATTGCTGGGTTGAATAAGTTCTGCCCCAAGCCACCAAAAGTCATTTTTGCTACTCCTATTGCAACCACGGCTCCAATGAAAACAATCCACCAAGGTGTAGTTGCAGGCAGGTTAAGAGCCAATAAAAGTCCTGTTACAATCGCTGACCAGTCCCCTATTGTATTAGGTCTCTTTAGAAGATATTTAGTAATTAAATATTCCAAAAGTACACATGAACCCACAGAAACAGCTAATACAGAGAGCATCGCCCAACCATAAAACACAACTGAAACTAAGACAGCTGGTAGTAAGGCAATCACAACATCACGCATAATCCTTTTTGTGGAAATATCTGCATGAATATGGGGTGATGGTGATACTAAAAATTTATTCATTATATTATTATTTCAAATTTTATTTACTATTTCTACTTCTCATAAGCTTAATCACATCGCCTTTTACAATACGAATTGTATCGAGCAATGGTATGTGTGCAGGACACACATAGCTACAACAACCACATTCTATACAATCATAAACAGCATTCTCCTCTAGTTCTTCCATCATTCCAAGACGCCCATATTTATTTAATAAGAATGGTTCTAAACCCATAGGACAGGCATCTGCACATTTTCCACAACGAATACATGCTGTCTCAGGTTGGCGTTTTGTCTTATCTTCTGTTAAAAACAATAGAGAAGAAGTTCCTTTAACCACTGCTGCATCAAAGTTAGAAATGTTCCATCCCATCATTGGGCCTCCACTTACTAGTTTTGCAGTAGAAGCTGGAATTCCTCCTATTTGCTCAGCAATAAAAGAAAAAGGTACACCTATACGGAATAAATAATTCTTATGTCCTGATTCGGGAACGCAATCACCAGTGACAGTGAGTGTGTTGGTAATGAGTGGTTTATTCTTCTGTACTGCCTCATAAACAGCAAGTGCTGTACCTGCGTTTTGCACAACTGCACCTGAGTCAATTGGCAAGGTCATGGACTTAACTTGACGCTTTAATATTGCATCAATTAACTGTTTCTCCCCACCTTGTGGGTATTTTTTCTTTAGCACCTGTACACTTATATCTTCACAGGCCTTAACTTTGGACTTAAGTTCATCAATTGCTTGATTAATTGACTTAACAGCTTCTGGTTTATTTTCTTCTATGCCAATGATTGCAGGACATCCAAGTACTTGCTTCATAAGGGCTGTACCAATTACCACTTCTTTACCCCTTTCGAGCATAATTCGATAATCAGAAGTAAGATATGGCTCACATTCTGATCCATTTATAATAAGAAAGTCTGCTTTTTTACCTGGAGGGGGTGAAAGTTTTACATGAGTTGGGAAAGTTGCTCCACCTAAACCAACTACTCCTGCTTCTTTTATTTTCTTTAAAATTTCATCATTGTCCTTTGGAATATCAGTAATTAGAGTATCTGTTCTATCAATATCTTCCAGCCACTCGTCTCCATCTACTTCAATTTCAATATGCACAACATTATTTCCTTTCAAATCCCGACGAGGTCCCACAGATTTAACAACACCTGAAACTGAAGAATGTACATAAGAAGAGACAAACGATGTCGGCTCTGCAATTACTTGACCAACTTTCACGATATCCCCAGCTTTAACTATGGGCTTGGATGGCGCCCCAAGATTTTGAGAAACAGATATATATACTGTCTTTGGGAGGGGAAGAACTTCAATTTTAGAATCCTTAGCAATTTTAGAATCATGTGGATGTATACCACCCTTAGAAAATGTTTTTATCATAGTCCTACTCCTCCTTTACATTTTTAGTAACTTCTTCCTTTTTTAGCTTTGAAACAGGCTTTTGCTCTGTTTTTGGTGTAGATTTTTGTTTTCTTACTGGAAAGTTCACAGCAAGTATGGATCCAGTTGGACATTCATCCACACATTTATAACAAAGTTTACATTTGGTAAAATCAATATATGCTAAATTGTTTTCAACAACAATTGCATCGTGAGGACAAACCTTAACACATTTACCACAACCAATACAAGCTACCTTACAAGCTTTTCTAGCAATAGCTCCCTTATCCTCGCTGCTACAAGCCACATAAATCCTCATACCTCGTGGTCCCTTCTTCCTAAGCTCAATTATACTCTTAGGACAGGCATTAACACAGGCACCACAAGCTGTACATTTATCCTGATCAATAACTGGTAAGCCAGTTTCTGGGTCCATGTGCATTGCACCAAACTGACAAACATTCACACAGTCTCCTTCACCAAGACAACCATAAGAACAAGCCGTATCACCTGCATATAAACTTGATTTTACAGCACACGATTGATACCCATCGTAGATGTTCGTTCTTGGACGATTTTCACAGCTGCCATTACATTTAAGTACTGCAACCATAGGCTCTTGAACAGCCGCTTCTAAGCCTAAATAGGAGGCTATTTTCTGCATTGTTTCATTACCACCAACAGGACAATTATGATTGTCTAGACTGGAAGCTTGAACACAAGCTTGTGCAAAAGCACGGCAACCAGCAAAACCACAACCTCCGCAGTTTGCACCAGGTAATAGTTCTTCAACATCGTCAATCCTTGGGTCTTCTTCCACTTTAAACTTTTCAGCCACAAAGTATAAAATGACTGCAAGTAGAGAGCCTAAAACAGTAATAATGACGATAGTCCAGATAATAGTTTGTGTCATTTTTATTTTTACTTAATATAGAAAACGAAGTCTTTAGCAAGACGATTTTTTAATAGGTATATTACAAAATAATATAAGGCCACTCCTGCTACTGCACCTAACCCAATATATAGTTCTTGTGCCACAAATCTAGATAAAATAAAAATTAAAAGCATCAAAATTGCCAAAGGAACTACATAAGAGAGCCAAACAGCTTTTAGTCCCATTGACCTTTTCCCTATAATTTCAACTTCATCTCCAACATTATAATCTCCATAAGGGTCTGTTGGCAACATTAGAACTTTCTCCTTTTCTTCCGACATACCACACATACCCTTAGCATGACAAGAAACACAAGCAGAAGACACCAAAATCTCTACAGTTGTATATTCTGGAGTAATCTTTAGCACCTTTGCTTTATGCGATATTTTATCACTCATTCTATTTTTTTATTAACGATTTCAAAGGATGTTTTAGACTTGAATATCCACTAAGTCTACCTGAAGCCACACCAACTAAAATTGGAGCCTCAAAATAAACAGGAATTCTATTATTATCATCTGAAATCCAAATTAACATATCTTCTTC
>CAYFTA010000086.1:0-4740 GCA_964346015.1 uncultured Muribaculaceae bacterium
CTTGCAATGAGTTAAATAAATTAGTAGAAATAAAGGTTTTCCCAGTACCACCTTTTCCACTAGCTATGGCAATCGTGATTGGAGTCATGACCACAAAGGTTTGCGCTAAGAATTAGTTCTCCTGCTAAAAATTCAGTAACAAGCTCCTCATCGCTTTTTGCTGGAGCGCCCACATAGACATTGATACCATTTTCCATAAATAAATCTATGGCTCTTTGTCCAATACCACCTGCGATTACATCAGTAACGCCAAGAGAAGCAATCCATCTTGGATATACACCTGGTTTATGCTCTGGTGGCGTTTTCCTTGATATTTTTACAATTTTTTTATCTTTTACTTCTACAACTGCAAAATATTCGCAATGTCCAAAATGTGTTGAAAGTTTTCCGTCTCCCATTGGAAGAGCTATTTTTTGTTCCATAATATTAGGTTTTAATTATATAAATTCATCCAGTAAAATTTGTATTCAGATCTTTATCTACCTCTGCCCATACCACGACCACGGCCTGCTCCCCTTCCCATTCTTGCTCCTTGACCTAAACCCCTACCCCTTCCTGCTCCTCTACCTAATCCAGCACAAGCTCGACCAAGACCTCTTCTTAAACCTAAACCCCTACCTTGCCCTACTTCTAAGCTTGAATCTTCTATGTTTTCTCTTTGGTCTGCACCAAAATTAGTGCATTTACCCATTTTGCGTCCTGTCATTGGGCCTTCATCCATTGGACCTTTTTGATTAAATCCTGGCATAATATCTCCTTTTTTAAAGTTTCACTTCTATTATAATTTAACTATAGCTTTTCTATAATCTCAGCAATAGTTTTATCTTTTTCATTTACAACTTCTATCTCAAGTTGATTTAATAAAACCTCCGCTTTTCGTCCAATCTCTGGTGCTATCACCTTTTTAACACCTTTCGATGCAACAAATTTAACTGCTGCTGGACCTGCACCTTCTGGAGAATCCTTTGCTGAGTTTTCAAAAAAATCTGTTTTCTTAGTTTCAGTGTCACAAATCGCGAAATAAGCACAACGGCCAAATCGACTATCAATTAGCGAATCTAAAGTCTTGTTTTCTGAAGTAATTGCTATTTTCATAATATCTATTTTTAAATGTTGAACTTTCTATTGTGGACAATTTCCACCCCTTCTTCCACCTGCACCTCTACCCCTAGTTTTAGTTTCCATATGTCCCCTGCCTCGTCTTACTGGTTCTTCACAAATATGTTGATCTTTAAGAGCGACATCCATAATCTGACTACAACGACCACAACGATGATATTTTCCTACAAAATCAACTTCTCCACCCTCTATCAATAGCGTCATCCCTTCAACAAAGGCTTTTGCTACCTTTTGTCTTGCTTTTGCATAAATACGAGTAAGTGTAGGACGCGAAACATTCATCCTCTCTGCTGCTTCCTCTTGAAGTAAACCCTCATAATCTAAGAGCTTAATTGCTTCATACTCATCATAGTGCAATACAAGTTCTTCTGTAATAGAACGTGGAATACCGAAAGGCTTAAAGCCCGACATTAAAGGTGGTGATGATATTCTTCTACAATGTTTCGGTCTTGACATAGTTATAATTTTCTCTTTTTCCACTACAAATATAATAAAAGTTTTGAACATATGTTCATAAGTTGCAAAAAATAACAAAAAAAGAGTCCAGCGCATAAATCACTGGACTCTAAACTAAATTATTAATTAAATTATTTCTTAGCTGGGATATGCTCAAGAACTTCCTTAAGGAATTCCCACACTTTTGCTGTTGAAGGAATATAAGTTCTTTCATCTGGCGAATGTGGACTCATAATTGTCGGTCCACATGATACCATATCCCAATTAGGATAAGTGCCACCTAAAATACCACACTCGAGACCTGCATGAATTGCCATAACCTCTGGGTCCTTACCGTAAAGTTTCTTATAGACTTCTCTCATAGTCTTAAGAATACCTGAAGCTGGATTTGGTGCCCAACCAGAATATCCACCATCAAATGAAGTTTCAACTCCTGCAAGAGCAAAGACTGCTGCTAGTTTCTGAGCAAGAGCATCTTTTGCAGAATCAACAGAACTTCTAAGCAGAGTACTTACTTTAAACTCACCTTTATAAATAGTTACAATTGCTAAGTTATTAGAGGTCTCTACAAGACCTTCCATATCAGCACTCATCCTTTCAACTCCGTCTGGACAAGCAAGAACAGCCTGGACAAAACGAAGAGCATCAGCTTCTGGAACATATTTACATTCATCGGCATCGCAACACTCACCTTCTTCACATTTATATGGTTCAAAAACACATTCTGCATCTGGATCCGTAGAAGCATATTCTGTTTTAATTTCACCAAATACTCTATCAAGAACCTTCTGTGCTAAGTCTAACTTATCTTCTGGAACATAAACTGTTGCAAATGCTTCGCGTGGAATTGCATTTCGCAAAGTACCACCTTCAAGGTCTATGAGTTTTACATCTGCTTCAGTAAGAAGAGCCAATAAAACACGAGCCATTACCTTATTTGCATTAGCTCTATATAGAATAATATCCATACCAGAGTGACCACCCTTAAAGCCCTTTACAGCCAAAGTATAACAAAGATGTCCCTTAGGAGCTTCTTTAGGCTCATATTTAGCATAAGCCGTAGCATCAAGGCCACCAGCACAGCCGATATAGAGTTCACCTTCTGTCTCTGAATCAAGGTTTATGAGAATATCTCCTTTCACAAAATCTGACTTCAATTCGCGTGCACCTGTCATACCTGTTTCTTCATCCATAGTTACAAGCAATTCAACAGGACCGTGTTTAATATCTTTTGACTCCAAAACAGCCATACCAAGGGCAAGGCCAAGACCATTATCTGCTCCTAAAGTTGTACCTCTAGCTTTTACCCAATCACCATCTACATAAGCATCGATAGGATCATTTTCAAAATCATGTTCTGTATCGGCATTTTTCTGTGGTACCATATCTATATGTCCCTGAAGAATAACACCTTGAAGATGTTCCATGCCAGGAGTAGCGGGCTTACGGATAACAATGTTACCAACATGATCTTTATGAGTTTCTAACCCATGAGAAAGTCCCCATTGATACATAAATTCAATAGCCTTTTCCTCCTTCTTCGAAGGACGTGGGATTTGTGTTAGTGCATAAAAGTTTTTCCAAACAATTACTGGATTTAAATCTTTAACAGTCATAGTTTTACATTATTTTGAATTAATATTTATAAACTAGTTTAAATTTTTAATGCTATTTTGCTATATAAATATCATATTTTAAAAATTGATGTTTTTTGAAAATCAATCTTGATTGTTTTAAAATATTCAATATCTAAAGCTGCTAGCTATTTTTTGAAAATCAATGTTGAAGGAATGGAAGTATCCAAACCTAATTGATATATAGGTACACGAGTCTGTAAAAGAAGGTTAGACCCACTTCTTAAAGTGAGTTTACAAATTGCAGGAATTCTGTAGTGAAAAAATTCTGTTTTAGATTTAACCTTAAACTTAACAGGTACCTCCATCTCTTGAATTGGCTCAGGTACAATTTCCATAATTACTGGTTTACCAGTCATATCATCTGCTGGAACCAAGCCAGCTGAATCAGACAGCCTAAAAGCAATGTAAATCTGCTTTTCATTGTCTTTTTGTGGAACAATATCAAAATTCATTTTCTGATGCTGGGTAACTTTATATCCTATGAATAAGGCAAGGTACTCACTTTCCATTCTATGTAATTCTTCAATTGCGGCAGCCATTGCTTCACCACTATAAGTTGCATCTGTGTCACCAGTAACTATTTGCATTCTTTGCTTTCTGAACTGTAAAATTTTATCAGCAGCCTCTTGTGCCTTTTGCTCAAGTGTCTTTGCCACTAACATACTCTGCTGAAAAGCCACTTTACTAAAAGTATTTGACTCTTCGTCTTTTTTAAATAATGTAGTTGCTTCCGAAGTTAAATTGGATGTTAGTCCCTGACCAGCAAAATCTCCTTTAACAGGGATTGGAAAACGCCATTTAGTTTGATTCCCAGAACCACCATCTTTTAAAGATATAAGACCCAACGATGAAAGTTTTAAAAAAGTTTCATCCACTCGACCTGATATTCTAGTAAGCATAAATCTACTACTATTATCTGCTTCTATATATGGAGTCAATTTTACAGACTCTATATTAAATGAAACATAATCTTGAGATTTAGCTGAAATTCCTAGAAATTTTTCTGCATATTTAGCATATGGTCCCGCATAAAAAGATTCTTTAACAGCCTCAACTTCTAAAGTAAGAGTTGTGGATGGTAAAGAATATGTTATTAAACCTTCTGGTTCAGCAGCTTTTAAGCTGAATGACAAAGTAATAAATGTAAAAAGGACCAATAGGTAATTTTTCTTCATATTTATTATTTTTTAAACTATTTTCCATCTATTATGACTCCATAACCAATTATGTGGAGTTTCATTTATTTCTTCTTCTAATTCATCAAAATACATCCTAAGCAAGACTTCAGGGCTATACTTAGATGCATCTTCACAAATTTCCTTAAAAATTATATCATACTTTCCACTAGAAGTATTTACCATCCTAGTATAAACAACCGACATACCTAACTTATGTGCTAAAGCTAAAAAGCCTATCATTCCATAAGTCTTTTGATTCATAAACTCACCTATATCTGTTTTAGAAGCATAAGGTGATTGGTCCGCAGGAATAATATATATGTTTTTTTTATCCTTGTTTGTAAGCGCAT
>CAYFTA010000087.1:0-2814 GCA_964346015.1 uncultured Muribaculaceae bacterium
TAATTTCGACGCAAGTGCCATCTGGGGGCCTTTAATGGGCATAAAAGGTCATATTGGTGTGCGTTTTACGTTATGGAAAATTTAAATTTAATGTGTTTTGATTGTATGAAACGAATTTTAATCTTAACTTTAGAAACCGTTTTACTTGCTTCTGCACCATCACTTAATGCTGCAGAGTGTACTGACTTAGTGGTTCAAAATCAAAGTCCCCAAAAAAACAAGAGGATTAAAAGAGCTATTTATAAGGTCAATATTGACTGTGAAGCTTGTAAAAAGAAAATAGTTGAAAATATATCTTTTGAGAGAGGTGTTAGAGGCTTAAGTATTTCACTTGAGAATCAATTAGTTATTGTGGACTATGATATTCGTAAAACCGATTCTTTGAAGATAGCAACAGCTATTAATAAATTAGGTTATAAAATAGAAAAGTAATGTACAAAATTCTGAAAAAGGAAATGCTGACGCCTATTATTTGCAAAATGGAGGTGGAGGCTTCACGTCTGGCAGCATCAGCAAAGCCAGGACAGTTTCTTATCATTAGAACAGATGAAAAAGGAGAACGTATTCCATTAACTATTAGTGATTTTGATGCTGAAAAAGGTACAGTTACAATTGTTACACAAAATATTGGCGCTTCGACATCGGAGATTTGCTCTTATAATGAGGGTGATTATTTTGCTGATGTTGTTGGTCCACTTGGGGTACCTTCTGATTTTACTGAAAAGAGCGATGAAGAGCTTAAAGGAAAAAGATATATCTTTATTGCTGGTGGGGTGGGAACAGCTCCTGTTTATGCACAAGTAAAATGGCTCCATGAAAGGGGAGTAGCTGTAGATGTTATTATTGGAGCAAAAACAGCTGAACTTTTGATTTATAAAGAAGAAATGGCAGCTGTTTGTGACAATCTTTATATATCGACTGATGATGGTTCTGAGGGTTTCCACGGTATGGTTACAGCCTTATTAGAAAAAATTGTAGCAGATGGAAATAAATATGACCAAGCAGTTGCTGTAGGACCAATGATTATGATGAAGTTTACGACACTTACTGCTAAAAAGTTAGGTATTCCAATTATTGTAAGTTTAAATACTTTGATGGTAGACGGTACTGGAATGTGTGGTGCTTGTAGAGTAACTGTTGGTGGAAAGACAAAATTTGCTTGTGTTGATGGACCAGAATTTGATGGTTATCTAGTTGATTTTGATGAAGCTATGCGTCGTCAAGGTATGTATCGTTCTGAGGAACAAGAAGCAGATCATAAATGTACAATAGGTAGGGGTAAATAATGGCAAATAAAATTCCAAGAGTCCCTATGAGGGAACAAGATCCAAAGGTAAGAGCAACTAATTTTGAAGAGGTATCTTACGGTTACAATGAAGAAGAAGCAAAATTGGAGGCTAGTAGGTGTATCAATTGTAAAAATCCTAGATGCGTTGTACAATGCCCAGTGAGCATTAAAATACCTGAGTTCGTACATAAAGTTGCAGAAGGTGACTTTTCAGCAGCAGCAGCAATTATTGCAGAGGATTCTTCACTTCCTGCTATTTGTGGTAGAGTTTGTCCTCAAGAAACTCAGTGTGAAGGTTCTTGTATTTTAGGTATAAAAGGTGAACCTGTAGCTATTGGTAGATTAGAGCGATTTGTTGCAGATTGGACACGTGAAAATGGTGGTGTAAAACCAGAGGTGGCTCCTTCAAATGGATATAAAGTGGCTGTTGTAGGAAGTGGTCCTGCAGGTTTGGCTTGTGCTTCAGACCTTGCAAAATGGGGTTACGATGTGACTATTTTTGAGGCATTACATAAGCCAGGTGGAGTTTTAGAATATGGAATTCCAGAGTTTAGGCTTCCAAAGGAAAAAGTAGTGGCTGCCGAAATTAACTCTATTAGAGAACTTGGAGTTAAGATAGAAACAAATGTTATCGTAGGTAGGACAGTTACTATTGATAGATTGTTTGATGAGGAAGGATTTTCTGCTGTTTTCATTGGTTCAGGAGCAGGTCTTCCAAAATTCATGGGAATTCCTGGTGAAAATCTTAATGGAGTGTTTTCTGCAAATGAGTTCTTAACTAGAAATAATCTAATGAAGGCTTATAGAGATGATTATATGACTCCAATCCGTACGGGAGAAAAGGTAATCGTAGTAGGTGGTGGTAATGTTGCAATGGATGCTGCTCGTACTGCTCTTCGCTTAGGAGCTGAGACAACGATTGTATATAGACGTACTGAAAAAGAGTTACCTGCTCGTCAAGAAGAGGTACATCATGCAAAAGAAGAAGGTATCCGCTTTGAGATGCTGACTAACCCTGTAGAGGTTCTTGGTGATGAGAAAGGCTGGGTAAGAGGTATTAGATGCGTTAGAATGGAGCTAGGTGAACCAGACGCAAGTGGACGCCGTTCTCCAATTGTAATCCCAGGCTCAGAGTTTGAAATTGAAGCAGACTCAGTTATTATGTCTTTAGGAACATCTCCTAATCCGTTGATTGTTAGAACTACAGATGGTCTTGAAAGCAATAAATGGGGTTGTATTGTAGCAGACGAAGAGGGAATCACAACTAGAGAAGGAGTATTTGCTGGTGGTGATGCTGTTACTGGTGCTGCAACTGTTATTTTAGCAATGGGTGCTGGCAGAAAAGCTGCAGCAGCGATAGATAAGTATATTAAATCCAAAAGTTAAAATCAGTAAAATTTTCCTTTTTAGATTTAATTTAAATCCATACGATTATGAGAGCAACACATATATTCATTTTCTTGACAGTTTTATTCTTTTCGAGCTTTTCTTGTGATGATGGGGATAATCAAAATGTTTATTTTGAA
>CAYFTA010000087.1:2914-4685 GCA_964346015.1 uncultured Muribaculaceae bacterium
ATAAGAGTAAACATGGTGCTGAAAAAGCAAAATCAATGGTGGAAATAAAAAAATAAATTTCGGAATTTAAAATGGCACAAAAACCTTCAATACCTAGAGGAACTAGAGACTTTGGACCTGCAGAGATGGCAGGAAGAAATTACATATTCGATATAATTCGTTCAGTATTTAAGACTTATGGCTACGCTCCTATAGAGACTCCTGCAATGGAGAATCTCAGTACTTTATTAGGAAAATATGGAGATGAAGGTGATAAGTTACTTTTTAAGATTTTAAATTCTGGAGATCCTTTTTCGAAAGTTGACATATCGAAGTATAAAAATGATGAAGGTTGGGATAGTGGTGCACTTTCATTAGCATTATGCGATAGGGGGCTGCGTTATGATTTAACAGTCCCTTTTGCTCGTTTTGTTGTTCAGTATCAGAACGATATAACATTTCCATTTAAGAGATACCAGATTCAACCAGTTTGGAGAGCCGATAGACCACAAAAGGGACGTTATAGAGAATTTTATCAATGTGATGTTGATGTAATTGGCTCACGTTCGCAGTTAAATGAGTTAGAACTAGTACAGATTGTTGATAGGGTGTTTTCTTTGTTAGATGTTAGGGTAGTTATCAAGATTAACAATCGTAAGGTCTTAACCGGAATGGCTGAAATCTGTGGTTTCCCAGATAAGGTCATTGATATAACCGTAGCCATAGATAAGATTGATAAGATTGGTCTCGATGCAGTAAAAGCGGAAATGTTAGAGAGGGGACTTACTACTGAAGCAATATCTGTGATTGAGCCTATTCTAACTTTATCTGGTACAACTAGCGAGAAGTTGGCATTGATGCGAGATATCATGAGCGGGAAATCTACTTCTGGAATTAGCTCGCAGGTAGGTCTTGCAGGTCTTGATGAACTTGAAGAATTATTTAGTTTGATAGATGTTGCTGGAATTGGGCAAGAAGTAGAAATTGATCTTTCACTTGCGCGTGGTTTAAACTATTACACTGGGGCAATTTTTGAAGTCAAAGCTAAAGATTACGAAATTGGTAGCATTTGTGGTGGAGGAAGGTATGATGACCTAACTGGAGTATTCGGCCTTTCAAATATGTCAGGAGTGGGTATTTCTTTTGGGGCAGATAGAATCTATGATGTTTTAAAAGGTCTTGACAAATTTCCTAAAGAAGTAACATCATCGGCTAAGATCCTATTTGCAAACATGGGAGAGAGCGAAGTCAAATACATCATCCCAGTAGTTAGGGCACTGCGTGAAGCAGGTCTCGCTTGTGAAATCTATCCTGAACCATCAAAACTTAAAAAGCAATTTGATTACGCTGACAAAAAATCCATTCAGTTTATGTCTATTGTTGGTGCTAATGAAGTTGCAGAAGGCCTAATAAGTGTTAAGAATTTGGTAACAGGTGTCCAAAAAAGTTTTGCAAAAGATGATTTAGCTTCTATTCTAGAATTTATTCAATAGGACAGCATTACTATTATAATTGATAATTGTGATTGTGATTGTGGCAGCTTGGGTTAAGTAAATTCTACCCATGCTGCTATTTTTATAAGAAAAGGTCAAATAATTTTGTAAGTATAGAAAGTTTTCGTATATTTGTGGTCCACATCGCGGGATAGAGCAGTTGGTAGCTCGTCGGGCTCATAACCCGAAGGTCGGGCGGTTCGAGTCCCCCTCCCGCTACTAAGATAACGCAACTCATTGAATTTCAATGGGTTGCTTGTTTTTTTATGCTATTGCTATTTAATTTTCCTTGGACACTA
>CAYFTA010000088.1:0-4639 GCA_964346015.1 uncultured Muribaculaceae bacterium
ATCTTTGGAACGCCATATTTATCAGCCTGACGCCATACGGTTTCAGACTGAGGCTGAACTCGACCTACTGCACAGAATGTTGCAACAGTTCCATCAAGTACACGTAGCGAACGCTCTACCTCAACGGTAAAGTCTACGTGGCCCGGAGTGTCGATAAGGTTAATTTGATATTGATTTCCGTCATATTTCCAGAATGCTGTAGTAGCAGCAGATGTGATAGTAATACCACGCTCCTGCTCCTGAGCCATCCAGTCCATAGTTGCACTACCCTCGTGAGTCTCACCAATTTTATGAGTCTTACCAGTGTAATACAAAATACGCTCTGAAGTAGTGGTCTTTCCGGCGTCAATGTGAGCCATGATACCAATGTTTCTAGTGAATTTTAAATCTCTAGCCATTTTACTTTCAGTTTTTCTGGATTAGAAACGGAAATGCGCGAAGGCCTTGTTAGCCTCAGCCATTCTGTGAATATCTTCTTTTCTCTTAAATGCTGCACCTTCGCAATTATATGCTGCAATAATTTCTGCAGCTAATTTTTCTGCCATAGAGCGGCCAGAACGCTTACGAGCAAAGTTTATCATATTCTTCATCGAGATAGACACTTTTCTTTCTGGGCGCACCTCCATTGGCACCTGGAAGTTAGCTCCACCTATACGGCGACTTTTAACCTCAACTTGAGGTGTCACGTTTTCGAGAGCTTTCCTCCAAATATCTAGAGGAGCCTGGTCAGAATCTTTCATCTTCTCGCCAACCAAATCAATGGCATCGTAAAAAATAGAATAAGCGATACTCTTCTTTCCTTGCAACATAAGATTGTTCACGAAACGAGTTACATTAACGTCGTGAAACTTAGGATCAGGAAGTAGAATCCTCTTCTTAGGCTTCGTTTTTCTCATTTTTTTAGAAAATTAAAGGTAAAAATTAATTAATAAAACTACTTAGAGCCCTTTGGTCTCTTAGTGCCGTAAAGAGAACGAGATCTCTTTCTTCCATCGACACCTGCTGTATCCAAAGCACCTCTAACGATGTGATAACGCACACCTGGAAGGTCTTTAACACGACCACCTCTCACAAGCACAATTGAGTGCTCTTGTAGGTTGTGTCCTTCTCCAGGTATGTATGCATTGACCTCTTTTGTGTTAGTTAGACGCACACGCGCAACCTTACGCATCGCTGAGTTAGGTTTTTTTGGTGTAGTAGTATACACACGCACACATACGCCTCTTCTTTGAGGACAAGCATCCAACGCGCGAGATTTACTTTTTTCTTTTAGAACCTCGCGTCCTTTTCGAACTAATTGTTGAATTGTAGGCATAAATGATTGTTAATCTTTAATTTATGTTTATTGCCCCTAATTTTGGGGGTTGCAAATATACGAATAAATTTTGATTTATCAACAAAAACTTCAAAATCAATATCTTGTTATGTTAATAACTTTTGTCTAGTTTTGCCGAAACTTTTTCTAAAAAATAAAATCATTATGAATAGCGCCGCACCAGAACGTATCGTTTTTCTAGACTATTTAAGGGTAATAGCTTGTTTTATGGTTGTCTTGGTTCATTGTATTGAGCCATTTTATCTAGGAGGAGAAGGAACATTAATAAAATCATACGGCGACGGACTATGGACTACTCTTATTAATTCTGCATTAAGAGCAGCTGTCCCACTTTTTGTTTTAGCCTCGAGCTATTTACTTTTTCCTGTAAAAACTGACTCTGAGACATTTTATAAGAAACGCTTTACAAGAATTCTTATTCCATTATTAGTATGGTCGGTTCTTTACGCAATATTTCCATACGCAAGCTTCATAGATGGAAAACTAACAATGGAGCTAAATAATGGCGAAACCATATTGAAGAATTTCAAGAATCTTGGACTGAATTTCGCAATGAATAGTGGCCACCTATGGTTTATGTATATGTTGGCTGGTCTATATATAATAATGCCCATCCTTTCTCCGTGGGTTGAAAAATTGAGTAAAAGAGGTGAAAGATGGTTCATTGGATTATGGTTGTTTACTACTACTATACCTTTCCTAAGAGTTCTAGCTGGCAATATTTTTGGTCTTGAGCAAGTTTGGGGAGAGGCGGCATGGAATGAGTTCGGGACCTTCTATTATGTGAGTGGGTTCATTGGATACTTAATGATAGGCCATTATTTCCGCAAGCACGTGGGTGATCTTTCATGGGGTAAAACATTAGCATTTGCTATTCCATTATGGTTTTTTGGCTATGCTATCACAGCTGGCGGTTTTTGGATACAAATGCCTAAAACTTTCCCAGTAGAAGGTCCTATTGATATTGCTGTAGACATGGAATTAACTTGGTGTTTCAGCACTCTAGGTGTAGCACTTTCCACAATTGCATATTTCCTTATAATTAAAAAAATCAAATTCGACGGTGGGTTTTATAAGAAAATTATACTTCCTATATCAAAACTTAGCTTTGGGATGTACTTAATGCATATGTTTATTCTTGTTCCAGTCTTCAGTCTTGTTAGCAGCTGGAATCTTAACACACCTACAACAATGTTAACAAGCGCCGCAATCACTTTCGTAATCACAGCGCTTGTAGCTAAAATCCTTTCATTCTTGCCAAAAAGCAAGTGGATTGTTGGATAATCTTAGTGAATCATCACGATTAGACCAGCCATAACAATTGACACCATACTCATTAACTTAATTAAGATATTAAGCGATGGGCCTGATGTGTCTTTGAATGGGTCACCAACTGTATCACCTGTAACTGTTGCTTTGTGCGCTTCTGAGTTTTTGCCGCCAAAGTGTCCTTCTTCTACATATTTCTTAGCGTTATCCCAAGCGCCGCCTGAGTTAGCCATAAAGATAGCTAGCACGAAACCACTAGCAAGACCACCAATTAATAGACCTATAACTCCTGCCACTCCTAAAACAAGACCAACGAGAATTGGTGCTGTGATAGCAAGAATAGAAGGCCCAAGCATTTCCCTTTGTGCTCCCCTTGTAGAGATTTCAACACATCTTGCATAATCTGGAGTAGCCTCACCTGTAAGTATACCTTTAATTTCACGGAATTGACGGCGAACTTCTTCAACCATACTTTGTGCTGCGCGACCTACTGCATTCATTGTTAGACCACAGAACAAGAATGATAACATTGCTCCAATAAAGATTCCTGCCAACACGAGTGGGTTCATTATATCAACATTATAGTGTGACATAATATCAGGAATAGTTGCTTGAGCAGCTTCAATAAGTTCACCAGATGCACTTACTACTTGTTTTCCAACATTTGTTAAACCTATCTTAATTTCTTCAATATAAGATGCTAGGAGTGCTAAGGCTGTAAGAGCCGCAGAACCTATTGCGAAACCTTTTCCGGTAGCTGCTGTTGTATTTCCAAGTGAGTCTAGCATATCTGTACGTCTACGAACTTCAGGGTCCAGATTACTCATCTGTGCATTACCACCTGCATTGTCAGCGATTGGACCATAAGCGTCGGTTGCTAAAGTAATACCGAGTGTTGAAAGCATACCTACAGCTGCAATACTAATACCATAGAGTCCCATGCTTAAATTAGAAGCTGTAAATTCTAGGTTAAAACCTGTAGCACATAAGTAAGCTAATACTATAGCTACTGCAACTGTTAATACAGGAATAGCAGTAGAAAACATACCTAGACCTATTCCAGAAATAATAACTGTCGCAGGTCCTGTTTTACCACTTTCTGCAACCCTTTGAGTTGGTTTGTATGAGTGAGATGTATAATATTCAGTAGACTGACCAATAATCACACCCGCCACAAGTCCTACTATTACTGAGAAAGAAATACCAAGCCAGTTTTCTATACCTAATAGATAAAGAATAGCAAAGGTAGATCCCGCAATTAGAACAGAGCTTAAGTTTGTACCTACTCTTAGAGACTTAAGTAGCTGTAGCAGATCTGCACCCTCTTTTGTTCGAACAGCATAGATACCAACAATTGATAGTACAACACCTACAGCAGCTATAAGCATAGGAGCAAACATCGCTTTTAACTGAAGTTCTGTGCCTTGTGTAAAGAAAGCTGATGCACCTAGTGCAATTGTTGCTAAGATTGCTCCGCAATACGACTCATAAAGGTCTGCACCCATACCAGCAACGTCACCAACATTGTCACCCACGTTATCTGCAATTGTTGCAGGGTTGCGAGGGTCGTCCTCTGGAATCCCTGCCTCAACTTTACCTACAAGGTCAGCACCTACGTCAGCTGCCTTAGTGTAGATACCTCCACCAACACGAGCAAAAAGGGCTTGAGTTGAAGCACCCATACCGAAAGTTAACATTGTTGTTGAGATGATTACTAGACTCTGTGGCTCATTAATTGGATAGAAAAACTGAAGAATTAAGAACCATAGAGCAATGTCTAATAGACCTAGTCCTACAACTGTAAGTCCCATAACTGCTCCTGAACGGAAAGCTATTTTAAGACCTGCATTTAAGGAACGACTTGCTGCATTAGCTGTTCTACCTGAAGCATAAGTTGCTGTCTTCATCCCAACAAAGCCTGCCAAAGCAGAGAAAAATCCCCCTGTTAAGAAAGCAAATGGAACCCACGGATTCTGTGCCCCAAAGCCATAAGCTAAAATCGCAAAGAAAACCGCCAAAATAACAAAGACAATA
>CAYFTA010000089.1:0-4596 GCA_964346015.1 uncultured Muribaculaceae bacterium
GCTCGTGTTAATATAGCAAAAGCCCTTCTTCTTGCTCTAAACGAAGGTCGCTGTGAAAATACAGGCACTTTGGTTGTTGAAGGTATTAAGCCTCTTTCGGGCGATGTGCTTAACTATGAAGAGGTTGTTAAAAACTATAAGAAAGTTCTTAAATCTGTAGCAAGAGTTTATAATGAATCAATGAATATCATTCATTATATGCATGATAAATATTACTACGAAAGAGCACAGATGGCTTTCATAGATACTAATCCAAGCATTAATCTTGCCTATGGTATTGCTGGACTTTCGATAGCAGCAGACTCACTTTCAGCTATTAAACACACAAAAGTAACTGCGCATCGCAATGCAGATGGTTTAACTGATGATTTCAATATTGAAGGAGAATATCCTTGCTTCGGAAATGATGATGACAGGGTGGATGAAATTGCAAGAGAGCTTGTTCATTTCTTTAATGCAGAACTAAAAACACTTCCTGTTTATAAAGATGCAATCCCTACACTTTCACTTCTAACTATTACTTCTAATGTAATGTATGGAAAGAAAACTGGAGCTACTCCAGACGGTAGAGAGAAAGGCGTTTCTTTTGCTCCTGGTGCTAACCCTATGCACGGAAGGGATTGTAATGGAGCTATTGCTTCTCTTTCATCTGTTGCAAAACTTGACTATGAGGATTCTCAAGATGGTATTAGCAATACCTTCTCAATCGTACCGAAGTCACTTGGACCAACAGAAGAAGAAAGAGCAGAGAACTTGGTTACAATGATGGATGGTTATTTTACAAAAGGTGCACATCACCTAAATGTCAATGTTCTTAACAGAGAGATGCTTGAAGATGCAATGGAACATCCTGAAAAATATCCACAACTAACAATCAGAGTTTCTGGTTATGCTGTCAACTTCGTTAGGTTGAGCCGAGAGCATCAGCTTGAAGTTATTGCTAGAACCTTCCATCAAGCGATGTAGAATGATTAAGGTTCATTCATACGAATCTATGGGAACTTACGACGGACCTGGTCTCAGGCTCGTCGTTTTTCTACAAGGTTGTCAGTTTAAATGCCTTTATTGTGCAAATCCAGACACAATTTCTTTTGAAGGAGGGAAGCTTACAGAAAATCAAGAAATCCTTAAGAAAGCCATAAGTCAAAAACCATTCTTTGGTAAAAAAGGAGGTATAACCTTTTCTGGAGGGGAACCATTAGTTCAAGCAAAAAATCTAATCCCTCTTTTAAGAGAATTAAAAAAGGAAAACATACATATCTGCTTAGATACTAATGGAGGTCTTTGGTCTGAGGATGTGGAAGAATTGCTTAAACTTACAGATTTAGTTCTTCTTGATATTAAGCAAATAAATCCAAAACGTCATGAGGAAATAACAGGAAGACCGAATATCCAGACATTAAAAACAGCTATGTGGCTAGAAGCTAATCAACGTCCCATATGGCTTAGATATGTACTAATTCCTGGGTATACTGATTCTGAAGAGGATATTAGAGCACTTGGAAAACACTTCCAAGACTATAAAATGATAGAAAGAGTTGAAATCCTACCCTATCATAAGCTAGGAGTTCATAAATATGAAACTATGGGGCTTGATTACAAACTTAAAAATGTTCCCCAGAACACTCCAGAGCAGCTTGATAGAGCTAAATCAATCTTCGAGGAATATTTTAAAAGTGTTATTGTTAATTGATAACACTTTTTTTTTATTTTTGTTTTCATATATATAGAATATAGATGTTAAGGAAGTTAAGAATAATATTAGCGACAATTAGCTTTGTGCTAATTTCTCTGCTGTTTTTAGATGTAAGTGGACTCGCCCATAAATGGTTGAGTTGGATGGCTGAAATACAAATTGTGCCTGCAGTATTGGCACTAAACTTTGGCGTATTGATTGTTTTAGCTGTTTTAACTTTTCTTTTTGGAAGAGTCTACTGCTCAGTTATTTGTCCTCTAGGAATAATGCAGGACGTAATTGCTTGGATACCAGGAAGAATAAAAAAGAAGAATAAATTTCGCTATAGCTATACTAAAGAAAAAAAGACACTTAGAGTTTTTATCTTCGCGATTTTTATTGCTTTCTTAACCAGCAGTACACTTCATACAATTGGTTCTCTACTTGAGCCATATAGTATTTTTGGAAGGATCATAAGTAATATATTTTCACCTATTTATGCTTTAGGTAATAATGCCTTAGCATGGGTGGCTGAAAGATTCAATAGCTATGCTTTTTATTCAACTGAAGTTTGGCTGCCAAGCTTAGCAACACTAATAATTGCAATAGTTTCTTTTGCCATCTTGTTTGTATTAGCATGGAAGGGTGGTAGGACTTATTGTAACACCATTTGTCCTGTGGGAACTTTTCTTGGCTACATTTCCAGATATAGCATTTTCGTTCCTGTTATTAACTCAAATGCCTGTGTCAGCTGTAAATTGTGTGGCAAAAAATGTAAATCTTCGTGTATTGATATGGAAAACCACGAAATTGATTACAGTAGATGTGTTATGTGTATGGACTGTATAGATACTTGTAAGGAAGGGGCAATTAAACTGAGTCTTAGAAAAGGGTTAAAGAAAAATCAAACTCCAAACATAAAAAAGACCGTAGAACACATTGAAACTCAAGCAGACATCAAAACTGGTACTAATCAAGAGAAAGAAATAGATAAAAAACAAGAATCAAGAAGAGCATTCATTGCTACTTCTGCGATTGTTGCAACTACAGCCACACTAAAAGCTCAAGAAATGAAGGTGGATGGTGGGTTGGCAATAATTGAAGATAAAAAAGTGCCTCAAAGAAAAACTCCACTAAAACCTGCTGGTTCTCAAAGTCTTATACATTTCAATAAAAATTGTACAGCATGTCAACTTTGCATTGACAAATGTCCTAACAATGTCTTAAGACCTTCAACCTCTCTGTTAAACTTCATGCAACCAGAAATGTCCTATGAAAGAGGGTATTGCAGACCAGAATGTACTATATGCTCTGAAGTTTGTCCGACAAATGCCATAAAGCCTGTCACAGAAGAAGAAAAATCCTCTATTAAGATAGGTCATGCTGTAGTAATATTAGAAAACTGTGTTGTAAACACAGATGGTGTAAGTTGTGGAAACTGTGCCAAACATTGTCCTGTGGGAGCAATCAAAATGGTAAAAAAAGATCCTGATGCAGAGAAATCACTTAGGATACCAACAGTAATTGAAGAAAGATGTATTGGTTGTGGAGCATGTGAGTTTTTGTGTCCTGCCAGACCATTCAGTGCCATCATTGTAGAAGGCCATGAAGTTCATAGAACTAATTAAAATACGCTTCGTGATGTAAATATAGACTTATGAAAAATATAGATAGAAGAGATTTTCTCAAAATTTTAGGCCTAAGCAGTGCTACTGTTGCCCTTGGCTCATGTAAACCCAAAGTACAAGAACTCAGCGAAAGTACAGAAGGAGAAATGACATATAGATATAATGAGCGAGTTGGAGACAAGGTGAGTTTGCTTGGCTATGGTTGCATGAGATGGCCAATGATACAAGTAGATGGGAAGGAAATAATTGATCAGGATGCTGTAAATACACTAATTGAACGCGCCATTGAGGGAGGTGTTAATTTCTTCGATGCTGCACCTACCTATCTTCAAGGTCAATGTGAAAAAGCAACAGGGTTAGCTCTAAATAGATATCCAAGAGAGTCATACTTCATCTCAACCAAAATGTCTAATTTTTCAAATTATAGCAGAGAAAACTCTATAAAGCTTTACAAACAATCTCTAGAAAATTTTCAAACAGATTATCTTGATTACTACCTTCTCCACTCACTGGGTCGTAGTGTTGAGAATTTTGAAGATAGGTTCATCAATAATGGTATTTTAGATTTTCTTTTAGAAGAAAGGAAAGCAGGGCGAATTCGGAATCTTGGCTTTTCTTTTCATGGAGATAAAAAAATGTTTGACTATTTCATGGGCCTACATGATAAATACCACTGGGACTTTGTGCTAATTCAGATGAATTATGTGGATTGGAACCATGCCAGTGGTAGAAATACAAATGCATCCTATCTCTACCAAGAGCTTGAAAAAAGGAATATTCCAATAAATATTATGGAACCTCTTCTTGGTGGAAGGCTTGCAAATGTTCCCGACCACATTGCTGAAAGATTAAAAGAAAAAGCACCACAAAGTTCTGTTGCCTCATGGGCTTTTAGATTTGCTGGACAGCATCCTAGGATTTTAACGGTATTAAGTGGGATGACCTACATGGAGCATCTTGAAGATAATCTTAAAACTTTTTCTCCTCATAAGCCTTTAAGTGAAGAAGAGTTACTATTCATTGAGGAAACAGCAGCCCTTCTTACTGAATATCCATTAATTCCTTGTAATGATTGTAAATATTGTATGCCATGCCCTTACGGAATTGACATTCCTGCTATTTTATTGCATTATAACAAATGCGTTAATGAAGGCTATATAAGCTCTGACAATACGGATCCTAACTATAGAAAAGCACGTAGAGCCTATCTAATAAGCTATGACAGAGCTGTGGAAAAACTAAGGCAAGCTGCTCATTGCATTAGTTGCAATCAATGCGTCGAACACTGCCCAC
>CAYFTA010000090.1:0-4362 GCA_964346015.1 uncultured Muribaculaceae bacterium
AAAAGTTATTAATTCTATATTTTCTAGAAAAATATAGAATTAATGAGTGGTAGCACTAGTGCTGTTGCGAGGCCCATTAAGGCGATTGCAAGTCCACTTACAGCTCCTTCGATTGCTCCGAGTTCGATGGCACGAGATGTACCTAAGGCGTGAGAGGCTGTGCCCAGAGCTAGGCCTTTGGCAACAGGTGATTTAATTCTTAGTAAGCGAATAAATATAGCACCAAAGACAGCTCCAGTAAAGCCACATAGAACCACTGATACTACTGTCAAGGAAATGTTTCCACCAGTAGCAGCTGAAAGGTCTATAGCAATAGGGGTTGTAACCGATTTTGGTGCAAGGGAAACCATAAATAACTCATTAAGGTTGAAGGCCATACATAAGAGATATACCGATACTACACCAACTATACTTCCCACCAGAACCGATACCAACATAGGTACTAAATTCTCCTTAATAATCTTTCTCTCATCATACATCATAAGTCCAAGAGAAACAACAGAAGGTCCCAGTAGGAAGTTGATAACATTATTAGACTCCATATAATAATCGTATGGAATGTCCATAACAACTAGCATGGTTATTATTGTAGGGATACAGATTAGAAAAGGGTGAATCAAGGAAATCTTAGTTTTAGTTTTAATCCAAACACCCAATAAAAATGCTCCAATTGTTAGACTTAGCATAGCTGGAACATTCATAAATATATCCTTAAGCATTTTGACCTCCTTTTTTAACCTTCTTTTTTAATATTTTAGCAAAGAGGTCCTGAGTCCAACCTGTTGAAGCCATTACTAATATCGTTGAAACTACAATAATTAAAATCCAAGCAACTAAATTGATTTTAATCAATGACCATTGGTCCATGATTCCTACTGCAGAAGGAACAAAGAGAATCGCCATATTTTTAGTAAGAAACTCAGCTACAGGTCTAACATCATCAGGTTTAATAATCCCTGAAATCAATGAAAGGAACATCAAAAGCATCCCTATAACAGAGCCTGGTATAAAACCATTGATTAACCATGAGAGTGCATTTCCTATGGCTAGTAATAATATAATTATAAATGCTGCTTTGAGTATTCTATTCATGTTTTATAACCACTAGTGAAATAACAGGGAAGTGGTCTGAAAGTTTTATCCCTTGACGTACGGTTGTCTGTAGAAGTTCAACTTTGTTGGATAGTTTACTGAAAATATAATCTATTTTAATTTCTGGATTCGAAGTATGGTATGTATATACTTTATTAGTTAAATCCTTCCAGTTCTTTCTAAGTATCATCATCTCTTTTGTGTCAGGAATTGCATTCATATCTCCTGCTAAGAAAGTGGGATTCTTAAATTTCTTTAGATATTTCTGTATAAACTTGACTTGCGTTATACGCATCTCTGCTGTTTTTACTTCAAGATGTGTATTAACAAAAGTTATTATCTTTCCACATGGAAGTTCAATATCTGCAATTAGCATACTTCTTTGTTCAGTTTTGCCATCATTTGGAAGAAGAACTCTTTCATATCTTAAAATAGGGTACTTACTAAGAATACCTATTCCATAATATCCTCCAGCATAGTTGATTGATTTACCATAAATACCAAACATTCCTGTGATAGAAGCTAATTCATTTATGAACTTTACTCCATTTTGATGAGGGGCACGTGAACGGCTAGTATTCCAATCACATTCTTGTAATGCGACAATATCTACATTTTCTGATGCTATATATTTGCCTATTTCCTCCATACTAGCTAATTCTCCAAAACGAAGGTTATAGGTCATTAGTTTAAGAGTATCACTCTTATCAGTAGCAAAAGCGAATGCAGAATATAAAAAACATAGGATTAATAGAAGGCGTTTCATAATGATATTAATTTATAAGAATCACTTCGAAAGGTAAAGTTAATGATTTTATTTATTTGATTAAAAAGATGATGAATGAAATGACATGAACCCCAAAAGTTGAATAAAAACTTTTGGGGTTCATGTCAAAAAGCAATAGTCGCTCTCAAGGAATCCTAAACAGTATATTTAGAATAAATCTGGATCGTTGCCTTTATCTTCATGTCGTGGACTTTTATCCTCACGACGTGGTCCCCTTGGACCTCTGTTGTCACGGCTTGAACCTTTTGAACCCCTATCGTTCCTGTCATCACGGCGAGTTCCTCTTGAACTTCTGTCATCACGGCGAGTTCCTCTTGAACTTCTGTCCTCACGACGAGGTCCCCTTTCTGGACGTGGCCTACGCTCTGGTTCAACATAACCCTCAGGCTTTTCAAGAAGAGCCTTGCGTGAAAGCCTCATTTTTCCAGTTTTAGGATCAATTTCTAGAAGCTTAACTTCTACTTCATCACCTAGATTTAGAACATCTTCAACCTTCTCTGTTTTACCCCAATCTATTTCAGATATGTGTAGTAAACCTTCTTTTCCTGGAAGAATTTCAACAAATGCTCCAAATTCAAGTATTGACATTACTTTACCAGTATAAACCTTACCTTCTTCTGGAACAGCTATGATGCCTTTAATCCACTCAATAGCATTATCCATACATTCCTTATTATCACCAAAGATGTCAACTACGCCTTCAGTCACTCCATTGTTTTGACACTCTGTAATAGTAACGGTTGTACCAGTTTCTCTTTGAATCTTCTGTATAACTTCACCACCTTTACCAATGATAGCACCGATGAATTCACCAGGAACTTGGATTTGAACTAGACGTGGTACAAATGGTTTGTATTCAGCACGAGGTTCGCTAATAGTTTTCATCATTTCACCCATAATGTGAAGACGAGCTTGACGTGCTTGTTCTAGTGCGCGCTCAAGAACCTCATAAGAAAGTCCATCAACTTTTATATCCATCTGAGTTGCAGTAATACCATCTTTAGTACCTGTAACCTTGAAGTCCATATCTCCAAGATGGTCCTCATCTCCTAAGATATCAGTAAGAATTGCATAACGCTCATTTGGTCTGTCTTTGTCAGAAATAAGCCCCATAGCTACACCTGCTACTGGTTTCTTAATCTTAACGCCAGCATCCATAAGAGCTAGGCAGCCTGCACAAACTGTAGCCATTGAAGAAGAACCATTTGACTCAAGAATGTCAGAAACTACGCGAATAGCATATGGATTCTCTGGAGCCAATGGAACCATTGATTTAAGTGCTCTCCATGCTAGATTGCCATGACCAATTTCACGACGACCTACACCTCTTTGAGGTTTTGCTTCACCTGTTGAGAATGGTGGGAAATTATAGTGTAGCACGAATTGTTCTGATTCTTGGATTAGAACCTCATCGTGCTCTTTCATATCTAATTTAGTTCCTAAAGTTACTGTTGTAAGTGATTGAGTTTCACCACGAGTGAAGATAGCTGAACCATGCACACATGGAAGATAATCTACCTCACACCAAATAGGGCGAACCTCTGTTGTATTACGCTTGTCAAGACGAATGCCCTCATTAAGTATTAGATTTCTTACAGCTGCTTTTTCTACTGCATGATAATATCTTTCAACCATCATTTTTTTTGCTTCTCTATCTTCTTCAGAAAGAGTTTGGTAGAATTCTTCTTTTAGAGCATCGAATGCATCAAGTCTCTCTTGTTTACCACTGCCTGATTTTGCGATTGCGTAACATCTATCATAACAGAAATCTTGTATAGCTTGACTAAGTTCTTCATCATTTTCCTCATGACAGTAAGCTCTCTTTTCTGTCTTACCAACAGCTTCTTTAAGTTCCATTTGTACTTTACAGTGCTTTTTAATTTCTGTATGAGCAAACTTAATAGCTTCAAGCATTTCTGCTTCACTTACTTCTAGCATTTCACCTTCAACCATCATGATGTTATCATAAGTTGCAGCTACCATGATATCAATGTCAGCGCCTTCCATTTCGCTGAAATTAGGATTTATTTTTAATTCTCCACCGATTCTAGCCACTCTCACCTCTGAGATTGGGCCATTGAAAGGTATGTCACTTACTGCAAGAGCAGCAGAGGCTGCAAGTCCGGCAAGAGCATCTGGTTGAATGTCTTTTTCAGCAGAAATTAGATTTACAGTAACGAAAACTTCTGCATGGAAATCTTCAGGGAAAAGAGGTCTAAGAGCGCGATCAATCAAACGTGCAATTAGGATTTCATAATCAGAAGCTTTACCTTCTCTTTTCATAAAGCCTCCCGGGACACGTCCCGCAGAAGCATATTTTTCTTTGTACTCTACTTGGAGTGGCATGAAGTCCACATCATCTTTTGCGTCTTTTGCACAGGTTACAGTGGCAAGTAGCATTGTGCCACCCATTTTTACGACTACTGCACCGTCAGCTTGTTTTGCTAACTTGCCAGTTTCAATTTCAATTATCCTTCCGTCAG
>CAYFTA010000091.1:0-4356 GCA_964346015.1 uncultured Muribaculaceae bacterium
AAATATCACTTCTTTAGAACTTAAGAAATTTGACTATCTTTGCAAGGTCTTTTGCGGATTAAATTTAATATATATGAAAGTTGCTGTTATTATGGGCTCGACAAGCGATTTTGAAATTATGTCTCAGGCCATTAAAGTTCTTGAAGAATTAGGGATAGATTACGAAAAAAGAGTGATTTCTGCACATAGAACTCCAGATTTAATGTGTGAATTTGCAAAATCTGCCAAAGAACGAGGCATATCTGTCATTATTGCAGGTGCTGGTGGAGCTGCCCATGTAGCAGGTGTAGTTGCAGGTATGACCACAGTTCCAGTTATTGGGGTGCCAATACAAACCAAGACTTTAGGTGGTATGGATTCACTTTTATCAATAGCTCAAATGCCAGGTGGAATCCCTGTAGCAACAATGGCTATTAATGGGTCTAAAAACGCTGGACTTTTTGCAGCACAAATTTTAGCTCTCCAAAGTGAGGAAATTAGTCACAAATTAGAAGAGTTTAGACGCAAACAAACTCAACAAGTTTTAGACGCAACAATCTAAAGAAATATGAAAAATTATCGCATCTACGTAGAAAAATATCCTGAATTTCAAGTTGAAGCGAGAGGCCTTCTTGCAGAATTGAATGAAAACCTTCAACTAAAGCTAGAGGGTCTTCGTCTTTTAAATGTTTATGATCTTTTTGGCTTTTCTCCAGAATTGTTAGAGAAAACCAAATACTCGGTGTTTGGGGAAATTGTCACAGACGAGGTTCTAGATGAATGTAATCTCGAAGGGGTAAAGTATCTTGCTGTTGAGTTTCTTCCTGGTCAATTCGATCAAAGGGCTGCTTCTGCCATCGATTGCGTTAAACTCATTGACCCTTATTCAGAAGTGAATATTAAAAGTTCGAAACTCATTATTCTCCCTAAGGTAACAACTGAACAGGAGCTTGAAAAAATTAAGCATTATTATATAAACCCTGTAGAGTCCAGAGAGAAGAATCTTTCAAAACTATGTGATATGGAGCAGGCTGAAGTCACTCCAGTTCCTGTTTTGACTGGTCTTTCTGCTCTCACTGAGGACGAGCTAGCTCCTTATTGTAAGAAAATGGGGCTTGCAATGGATGCTGATGACCTTAGTGAAGTTGTTAAATATTTTAAAAAAGAAGGTAGAGATCCATCCGAAACAGAATTGAGGATTCTTGATACATATTGGAGTGATCACTGTCGTCACACAACTTTCAACACAGAACTCACAGATATAAAAGTTGAAGATTCTTTCATCAAAAAAGAAATAGATGGCACTCTTGCTCTTTATATGAAAATTCGCAAGGAATTAGGTCGTGAAAATAAAGGACTTAATCTAATGGATATGGCTACAATCGGAGCACGTTATCTTAAGTCAAAAGGTCTTTTGGATGATTTAGAGGAAAGCGAGGAACATAATGCTTGTAGTATATATGTTGATGTTGATGTAACAGATGAAAACGGTGAAACTAAATTAGAAAAATGGCTTCTTCAGTTTAAGAATGAAACTCATAATCATCCTACAGAAATTGAACCTTTCGGGGGAGCATCTACTTGTCTCGGTGGTGCAATACGTGACCCACTTTCTGGAAGGGCTTATGTATACCAAGCCATGCGTGTGACGGGTGCTGCGAACATTTACGCGCCAGTTTCAGAAACAATCCCAGGAAAACTTCCACAGAGTGTAATTAGTCGTAAAGCAGCTCAGGGATATTCAAGCTATGGTAATCAAATAGGTGTTCCAGCTACTCATGTTCGTGAAATTTATCATGAAAACTATGTTGCTAAACGACTTGAACTAGGTGCTGTTGTAGGGGCTGTTAAGGCAGAAAACGTTCGTCGTGAAAGTCCAGTTCCAGGTGATATAGTCCTACTTTTAGGAGGGCGCACGGGACGAGATGGAGTTGGTGGAGCAACAGGCTCTTCTAAAGAGCACACAGAAGAGTCATTAGAAACAAGTGGAAGTGAGGTTCAAAAGGGTAATGCACCAGAGGAAAGAAAGCTACAAAGGCTCTTCCGTATTCCTGCAGTTACAAAGATGATTAAAAAGTCAAATGACTTTGGCGCAGGTGGCGTTAGCGTTGCAATTGGCGAGCTTACAGATGGCTTGGATATATATCTTGACAGAGTTCCAACAAAATATAGTGGTTTAAACTCAACCGAACTTGCAATTAGCGAATCGCAGGAGAGAATGGCAGTAGTAATAGAAGCTAAGGATAAGGCAGAGTTTGAAAAATATTGTCAGAGTGAGAGTGTTGAGGTAACCCATGTTGCAGATGTAACAGATACTCACCGTATGCGTATGTATAATGGTAATAAACTGGTTGTGGATTTGTCAAGGGAGTTTATTGACAGTGCTGGTGCTAAGCATTATGCAAAAGCTGTTGTGGGTGGTGTTGAAAATAAAAATCCTTTTGAAAGAAAAGTACAAGGCGATAATCTGAAACAAAAACTAGTTAACAATCTTCAAGATCCAAATGTTACTTCACAAAAAGGTCTTATTGAAATGTTTGACTCAACAGTTGGTCGCTCAACAGTACTTATGCCTTTTGGAGGCTTCCTTCAGGCCACAGAAACTCAAGTATCAGTTCAAAAACTACCTACAGAAAAATACACTGATACAGCTAGTATGATGGCACATGGTTACAATCCATTTATTTCAACTTGGAGTCCATATCATGGTGCTGCTTATGCTGTAGTTGAGGCTTGTTCAAAAGTTGTAGCAGCTGGTGGATCTTATGAAAAAATGCGTTTCTCATATCAAGAGTATTTCGAAAGAATGTCTTCTGAACTAGCTTGGGGTAAACCATTAAGTGCTTTGCTAGGGGCTTTAAAAATGCAAGTGGATTTCGGTCTACCTTCTATTGGTGGCAAGGATTCGATGAGTGGAACTTTTGAAAATATTAATGTTCCACCTATGCTTATGGCCTTCGGTATCACTACTGTCGATGCGAATGATGTGATTTCGCCCGAGCTTAAATGGGGTGACAATAATCTTTATTTGATTAAGCATACGCCACTTAGCAACTATATGCCTAATGTTGAGCAACTTAAATCAAATTGGAAGTTCATCCACGAACAAATTCAGGAAGGTGCTATTGTTTCTGCTTATGCACTTGGTTTTGGTGGTCTTGCTGAAGCAATTTGTAAAATGTCTTTCGGTAATGGACTAGGTGTTAAGGTCAATGTTGACGAGGCAGAACTATTTAACTATAATTACGGTTCTATAGTCGTTGAGGTGGATGGAGAGCTAGATCATCCAGATGCTGTGCTACTTGGCGAAGTAACGGATGGCGAGGACGGAATGCTTCATATTAATAATAAAGCCTTTAATCTCTTTGATTTAATGGCAGCTAACAGTGTAATATTTGCAGAGGTTTATCCTGATTATGCTGAACCTTTCCATAAAAATGTTTCACCAGCTGGTATAGAAGCAGTAAAAACATATAAAGCAAAGAAAGAGGATCTTAAATATAAAGGTATTCCAGTGGAAACCCCAATTGCTTATCTCCCTCTTTTCCCTGGCACTAATTGTGACTATGATTCTGTAAAAGCTTTCTGCAAAGCAGGAGCAGAAGTTCGCACATCTGTTTTCCGTAATCTTACAGAAAAAGACATTTTTGAATCTATAGAAGAGATTAAGAAAAATATTGATGAATGCCATATTCTAATGTTAAGTGGTGGATTTTCTGCAGGAGATGAGCCAGATGGAAGTGGTAAATTCATTGCTAATGTTTTGAATAATAAAGATATAGCTTGTGCGATACATGGTTTGCTTGACAGAGGTGGTCTTATTTTAGGAATATGCAATGGTTTCCAAGCTCTTGTGAAGTCAGGGCTGCTACCTTACGGACGACTAGGCAAAGTAACTAAGGATTCTCCAACTCTTTTCCGCAATGATATTAATCGTCATGTTTCACAGATGGTAACAACAAGGGTTTCTTCAACTAACTCTCCTTGGTTAAAAGGCTTTGAGCTAGGGGAGCTTCATACTATTCCAGTTAGTCATGGTGAGGGTAAATTCGTTGTAAATGAAGAACTTGCAAAAGAACTTTTTGCCAATTGCCAAGTTGCTTTCCAGTATGTGGATCCAATTGAGGAGGAGGTAACCATGGATTCTCCTTACAATCCAAATGGCTCATACTATGCAATTGAAGGTCTTATAAGTAAGAATGGTCAAATTCTTGGTAAGATGGGACATAGCGAACGCTATGAGAACAATCTTTTCAAGAATATCATGGATGAAGGCCTATATCAACCATTATTTGAGAATGCTGTAAGCTATTTCAGAGGAAAATAAATGAAATCCGATATTCTAAATTCAAATTTGAATAATTTTCAAATGCCAGA
>CAYFTA010000092.1:0-2849 GCA_964346015.1 uncultured Muribaculaceae bacterium
GAAATAGCATTTGAAAAGGCAGGTATTATTAAGCCTTTAATACCAGTTGTTGTGGGTGAAAGTTCCCCAGAGATAGATGGAATTTTTGAACGTAAAGTATTGTCTACTAATTTATCAGAGCCTAATTTTATGGGTTCAAATAAAGCGATATTGTCACTTTTGACCTTTGCAGACAAGTTTGAGCCACACCTATGGGAACAAGCAAAAGAGATTTTACGAAATATGGATCTCCAAGGTGGATATCAGGTTAAAAATCTTCGTACAGTTCTGACTGCTCTCGATATACTGAAAAATAAATTTACCTTTGCTTCTGATGAATTAGTACAGGAAGCGATAATTAATACAGCTAAAAGAATGGAGTTCCATGGTAGGTGGGAGAAACTCATGGATGAACCACTTGTAATTTGTGATATAGGCCATAATGAGCATGGATTAAAATATAATTTTTCTCAATTAGAGAAAATGCAAGAAGATGGTGCTCAATTGATTATTGTATTTGGTTCAGTTGGAGATAAGGATGTTGATGCTGTGATTAGATTGATGCCAAAGAAAGCTTATTATATTTTTACTCAAGCAAAAGGTAAAAGGGCTCTATCAGTTGAAAAACTAGGAGATAAATTTAAAAATCATTTTGCTGATGCTAGTAATTATGAATTAGTCCCAGAAGTTGTTAGCGCAGTAAAAAGAGCTATGGATTTGGCAACAGAAGAAAAAAGTATCATATATATCGGTGGTAGTACTTTCATTGTAAGTGAAGCTATTGAATACCTAAGAATATTACCTTGAGGTACAAACTATTGTGAGTATCCCACAAAAATAAATTAAATTATGAAACCAATAATAGCTATAATAGAACCTAAATATTTGATAGCTCTAGGCTTAAAAAGTTTACTGAATGATATGGTGCCTTTTGCTGATGTATTAATTTATAGCAGTTTTCAAGACTTAGAGAAAGATATTGAAACAGGGTATATTCCAAAAATTGTGCACTATTTTGTGTCTTCTGAGGTTTTATTAGAGCATGTGGATTTTTTTGGCAAGAGTAAGAATAATACTATTGTATTATTACAAAATCTAAACGTAGCGAAGCAAATAAGAGAGGTGGAGTTTCGTTATGTAAATATTAGTTTAGGAGAAGGAGAATTAGTGAAGTCTCTTCTTGAAGTTCATGGTATAGGACACAAAGATCAAAGGCATACATCTCGTCCTGGTCATAAACGTGGAGCTCCTATCAAAGAAAACATCCTATCCGAACGTGAACAGGATGTACTTAAGCTCGTTGCTAAAGGTTATATAAATAAGGAAATTGCTAATTTACTTGGTATTAGTACTACAACTGTTATAACTCATCGCAGAAATATTACAGAAAAACTCGGACTTAAAAGCGTTGCCTCCCTTGCAATTTATGCAGTTGTAAATGGTCTTGTGGACTATTCTTCGATATATACACCTCGATAAGTTACAGGTTGGTCACCACATATCATATCAAGTGATAGTGAAAGATAATTTCCATTCTCATCCACAGTTAGCTCACCTTCAATCTGGGAAAAAATACGCTTTTTATAAGGCCCTAGTCCTGTGTATGGAGTGATGTTCTCTCCGGAAATTATATTGTCTACCATATCTACTGAAGGAATAGTCAAATCTACTGACACAGGCATATTTTTATCAAACTTTACCTTTTTAACATAGATATCATATTTCCCTTCAACAGAAATGGACTTACTGAGTAACACCATAGTACCTTTATTCTCTACATTCACTACAGAATTCTCATTAGAATCATAAATAATGAAATCCCCCTTGAAACCTTCTTGGCTTTCTGTGTCAATTTCATATTTTTCACAAGCTCCTAGCCCGATGAGCATCATAGCTCCCAATATTATTCTAAGTATTTTCATTGTTTCCTTGTTTTTTTGTTTGCTGACACAGATGGATTTGCTGTTTTGTCTGTGTCAGGTTGCATTTTTGTTGTTATTTCCGTGTTTTCATCAGTTTTTCGTCCGTGATACAGACAGATTGCCTGTTTAGTCTGTGTCGCAGTCTGAAAAGTTCTTATATTTCGAAATTAAGAGTTATACCATAAGTAATAGGTCTCCCTTTTTGTAAAAACGCATTGCCAATTGACACAAAATAAAATGTGTTATATGCTTGATTTGTAAGGTTTTTACCCCAGATGTCTATGCTCCAGCGATTGAAAGACAAAGATATGGTAGAGGCCAAAATTATATAAAATGGCTGACTCAAACTATTATCTTCATTCCAATAGATTTTACCAAAACCATCCGCTCTTACATTGAAAGACAAATGTGGCCACCTGCTTTTTGATAATATCTGATAGGTTAAACTAGTACTAAATGTATTAGCAGGAACGTAAGGCACATATTTCCCTGCGTAGTTATTCTCTCCACTTTCATATTTCACAAACTTAGCATTTGTATAACCATAATTTACATTGAAATCTAAGGTTTTGTATCCTAACTCTAAACTTGCTTCTGCACCTAAACTCCTGCTACGTCCAGCGTTTGTCATAAGTCTACCTGTACCCTTTTTAGGAAAGACAGTAAGCTGTTGGTCTAAAGTTTCAATCCAAAATAAATTAACTTCTGGTCTAAGACGTAAGGCGTTATTTATTAGATAGTTGCCTTTATATCCCAGTTCGAAATTCCAGGATTTCTCAGGACGATATTTAACCACATCTGCAACCGTATACTCAACTTCATTATCAAAATATACTCCCATATCTGCCATCATATCTTCCATCATTCGATTTTGAAGTATGTCCGAGAATAGTTGCGTGTTGAAACCACCAGCTTTATAACCCCTTGCAACAGAAGTATATAAGGAAG
>CAYFTA010000092.1:2949-4301 GCA_964346015.1 uncultured Muribaculaceae bacterium
TCCTGCTTCGAATTGCCAATTATCAATATTAAAATATGAAGTATGATAAAGAGCAAAGCCAGTAGAATTCGTAATGAAATCACTACCAATAACAAAACTATCTTCTACAAAATATAAATCCACATCAGGATATACTGTATGAATTCCTTTATTGGCATTTTCTAATATAAGTTTGTTAATACCATCATGCTTAAATGTCACAGGAGCGCTCATTCCAAGATGTCTATAAAATAGGCTTGCTCCTGATAACCAGTCCCAAACTTTAGCTTTACTGTTTTTAGGTTTAAATGAAAACTCTTGAGAAAGATGATGGTCGTTTTGTTTTTGAATTAAGGTGAAGTATGAAAGAGGAAGATAATCCTGATCCATGTCCATTCTATCTCCTGTAAATTGATAAGCTGTTGAACCATTAAACTTATATTGCTCTCCAGTCCATTTATAATTGAGACCTTCCAAAACATTTAGTCTAGTGTAACCACAGTAATCATTATAATTAATAGGTTCAACCTCTAATGGCCCAGTTGAGGTTATCAATTGATAAGGAAACCCTCCCTGTTTAACGTAATTAGTAGATAAGGTGTTAGTAAACTGAACTTTAGACTTGGAAATCCATTCGCCTTTTGCTCTAATTCCTGCCTCATCTATCCAATCGCATGAAGCCTTATCACCCCAAGCTCCACTTTTATGTTGTCCTTCCCAGCCTGGATATGTGTTTTTATGGAAGCCGTCGCTATGGTGATAATATGCAGAGACTCCAAGACCAGCATTTTTCTTAAGCTTAGCATAATGTGAAAGCTTCACCCTTAGGTCATTTCCGTTACCATATGATAATGAAGCCCTAGTGCCCTGATATGAGAGAGGAGACAAGGTTTCAATATACATAAGACCACCCATAGTGTTTCTCCCAAAGAGAGTTCCTTGTGGCCCCCTAAAGACTTCAACATACCTTATATCCACTAAATCAAAATCGTAACTGTTTTTATTAGCAAGGCTAATTCCGTCAACATACATTCCTAATACGGGGTTATCTATACGCGCACCAATTCCCCTAATAT
The DNA here is from genome assembly GCA_964346015.1 of uncultured Muribaculaceae bacterium. Lineage (GTDB taxonomy): Bacteria > Bacteroidota > Bacteroidia > Bacteroidales > UBA932 > Cryptobacteroides. The sequence goes on from CAYFTA010000092.1 coordinate 4,005, forward strand.
ATATAGACGAGGTCATTTTTGAGCCATAGTCAGGCACATATAAATTAGGAACAAGCCCAGACATATCTTTAAAAGTGAGTTTCTGCTCCCTTTCAAGTTGTCTCATAAAGATTTTTGTAACAGGAAGAGCCTTGCTAAGATGCAAGGCTTCAACTCGATTAGTTGCAGTCACCACACTTTCCATTAAAGTATCTAGCTGAACTGGAATCTTCTTATTTGCAAAAGCTGGTGCCGTCAAGCATACCAGCAGAATAAAAATTACGCTTCTTTTCATCAGTGACCGCAAATTTACTCACA
>CAYFTA010000093.1:0-4281 GCA_964346015.1 uncultured Muribaculaceae bacterium
ATTGATATAATATTCAATGTGTTACCTGTTGCCCAAAGATACATCAATGATGCTAAAAGAGCAGTAGGAATAGAGGTAATAATAATGAATGTTGCTCTCCACCTTCCAAGGAAGACATAAACAACAAGCATTACAAGAATAAATGTTACAATAATAGTTTCGACTAAAGAGTTGATACTATTTTGGATATTACGAGAAGAGTCAATAACTGTTGTTATCTCTATGTCAGAAGGAAGGTTATTAACAATCCTAGGTAACTCTTTCTTAATACCTTTAATAACATCTACAGTATTTGCGTCTGCCTGTTTTTGAATAATGATTTGAGCCCCTTGTTCGCCATTAATATATGCTTCTTGGTATCTTTCCTCTAAACCATCAATAACAGTTGCAACATCGCGAAGATAAACAACCTTACCATTTGACTGACCAACAACAACATCAAGCATCTGCTCTGCATTCGAAAACTCTTTTTCAACTCTTAGAGCATATGTATTTGAACCAATATCTATTATACCACTTGGAATATTACGGTTTTCTGCAGAAAGAATAGCCGAAATATTGGTAATAGACAGGCCGTATGATTCCAATTTATTAGGATCTACATAAACCTGAATCTCTCGCTGTGGCGCACCTGCTACAGATACTGTACCTACTCCTGAAACTCGCGCAAGTGGTGTTGCAAATCTATCTTCCAAAATTTTCTGTAACGCAGGAAGACTTTCCTTTGCTTTCGCAGACATAATCATTATTGGCATGTCGTCTGCACTAAATTTGAAAATCACAGGAGTAGATGAACCTTCTGGAAGATATGTGTTTATCACATCTAGCTTATCCCGAACGTCGTTAGCAGCGACATCAATATCAACCCCCTCAATGAATTCCATCACAATTACAGAGACATTCTCCTTTGATGTTGAAGTGATATTTTTTAATTCACTCACTGAGTTGAGAGCGTTCTCTAAGGGTTTTGAAATATTTGTTTCAATATCTGCCGCACTTGCTCCCTGATAAGATGTCATAACAAGAACTACGTTAGCATCAAATTTGGGGAACCTGTCGATTGAAATATTCATTAGCGAGAACACTCCGAAAATAGCCAAGCCTATAAAAATTAAGGCTGTGGTTATCGGGTTGTTTACTGCTCTTCTATATAAATTCATATCTGATTTTTTTACACAACTATTTAACTTGTACCTTCAATCCATCCTTTAGACGAGTCTGGCCCTCAGTCACAACTTTAGCACCAACAGGTATACCCTCAATAACCTCATATTCTGCTCCCATCCTTGTTCCCAGAATAACCTTTTTATAGCTTACTGTATTGTCTTCATTCAAAAGATATACGAATCGCTCTCCTGAACCCACTTGCTTAACTACGGCAATATCAGGGATTACAACTCTTTCATTCTTTCCAAAAACAATCTCTGCTCTTGCAAACATTCCTGGACGAAGTGTTCTGTATGGATTGCCCACCATCACCTCAACATTAACGGTGTGAGTCTTTGGATCTACTGTCGGATAAAGTCTATTTATCTTTCCATAAAAAGTCAAATCTGGTAGAGCATCAACTGTGATTTTTACACTATTTCCTTTTTTTACTTTGGCATAATCCACCTCTGAAACAGCTACAAGAAGTTTTACAGGGACAATTTGCTCTACAACAAAAAGAGGAAGAGCCATTGAATACATGTCTCCAACATCGTAGTTGCGAGCAGTTACAACACCATCAAGAGGAGAGCGTAAAACAGAATTTTCTAATAAGTTCTCATATGTAGTCTTTGCCACCTTAAACGCTAATTCGATAGCATCTAGATCTGATTGAGAAATACCACCAACTTCATGAAGCTCTTTAACTCTATTATACTCAATCTCTCTGTTTTTATATTGAAGCTCTGCTTGAAGAAGTTGAGCTTTATCCATTTCTGCTAAAACTTGACCTTTTTTAACAATGTCTCCTACTTCTACATTAATTTTAGAAATACGGTTAACTCCTTGAGGAGCAATATTGTTTTTAGCAAAAGGTAAAACATTTGAAGTATAGGTTCCAATGTGTGGAACCACCCTCGACTCTGCTTCAATAACCTTAACTGCTGGTAATTCTTCTATAACAGCCGTTTCTTCCTCTTTGTTTACTTGATTACCACAAGAGGCAGCTATTGCGACCATGCTGCTAATTAATATTGTTCTGAAAACTGTTTTCATTTATATATACATTTAAATTATTCTTGGATAAAATCTTGACCTAAGGTCTGTTCTAATTGAGCTTTTGCAATTAAGAAATTAAATATTGCCTGAAGTTCTCCTAATTTGGATTGAGTTAATGCTAATTGAGCGTCATTTAATTCTATTAGTGTGCTATGTCCTACCTGATAAGCTTTTTCTGCAATACTATAACCTTTTTGCGCTGCTTCTACGGCATTTTGTGCTGCTGCATAAGACTTCATGCTGGTTTCCATGGTATTTAAATTGTTTCTAATAGCAATCTTAAGTTGGCGCTCTGCATTTATTGTCTGCAATTGTACTTGTTGTTGCATATTTTTAGCCTGTCTAACATCATTATAACGCTTCCCTCCAGAGAAAATAGGAATGCTAAGACTAAGGCCAACATATGAGTGTGGTGTCCACCTATATTCGCTGAAATTAAAATCATTAGTCATTGCATTTATACTAAAGTTAAATACAGCAGCTAGAGATGGAATATATGCAAATTGTTGAATCTTAATAGTGTGTGCCAATTGCTCTGCCTGAATGGCTAGTTGCTTCATTGTAGAATTATTGGCAAGAGAAATCTCATCATGCTGATGAATATCATAGAACATGTGAACAGCGTAGTCGTCAAGCTTACCGGCAATATCTAGATTCATATCTAGATCAACTCCTAAAACAGCTTTTAGTTGCCATAAAGCTAAAATGACCTTACTTTCTGCATCATAAACATTTGGAATAGCATTAGCAAGAGTTGTTTTTGAGCGAATCAACTCAAATTCCGATGCTTTCTGAACATTATATTTTTTCTGAGTCTCCTCAAGATTTCTCAATGCGTTTTCATAGACCTCCTTATACACATTGAAAACTTCTTTTGCCAAAAGGGTAGAAAAATAAGCTGTCTTAACCTGAGTGACCATGTCTAAACGAGAAGCCTTTGCTTTTTCGACGGCTAATTCAACATCTAAACCCGATATTTTAATGCTTTTCCAAAGTTGGGTGTTAACCAATGGCATTGCTGCTGTTATTCCTCCACTCCAAGTATTCCAACGACCTACTTCTAGACCATCATCCATTGAAGGAGTTTCAGAAAGCTCGCCCGAACCACCCGTTCCTCCTTCTCCTCCAGTGCCTCCCCCTGGCATGCTTCCCATAACTTTAGACATATCGAAGTCCATGTACATAACTTGCTTCTTAATAGTCCTTTGATAAACTCCACTTATATCAATTTGTGGGAAAAGAGCTGCATAAGAACCTTTTTTTGCAAAACCTGTTCTTTCTATCTCCTTATCTGCTACTTTTACTGACACATTTTCACTCAAAGCTATCATCAAAGCTTCATCTAAAGTAATAACTACTGGAGACTCTGATTTTTTAGCTGAATCTAGTATTATTTGTGTTTCTGATTTTGTGGCTTCTTCTTTTAGGGCCTTTTTTGTCTTATACTGAGCTGACGCAGGAAGAGACAAAAGGGCCAAAGATGCCACTGTCAAAATTAAACTTTTTTTCATTTTAGGTTTTTAAGTGTTTTTACTTTTTAATTGCCTTTTTATCTGAGGCTTGATGCAAAATTTTTAGCAAGAGTATAATGACTACAAATTTTGTGCAAAGTTAATAAAAAAGGCTTCTTATTTTATAAAGAGCCTTTTAGAATAATATTTTAATATTTTTATGCTTTCTTTTTCACGGGCCTTGTTTTTGGGTCATAAGTCATGAATGGTTCTTTTCTTACAAAACCATAAATCATTAAGGCTATTCCCAATATTATAAAAGGAATACTGAGGATTTGTCCCATATTCAGAGCCATATTTGCCTCAAAAGCCACTTGATCATTCTTTACAAATTCTATCAAGAATCTCGCACCAAAAACTACCACAAAGAAAATCCCAATAACCGTTCCCCTATAAAGTTTCTCCCTCTTGTATTTATAAAGAAGAATTAAGACTATGCCCAATAGTAAATATGTCAAGCCTTCATAGAGCTGAGTAGGGTGATGGGGAAGCCCGTCCTGACCTTCATAAGATAAAGGAAAATAAAAACCCCAAGGAAGTGTTGTAGGCGCACCGAAGATTTCGG
>CAYFTA010000094.1:0-4271 GCA_964346015.1 uncultured Muribaculaceae bacterium
CAGAGGAAGTTGTTTCTCTTGATGAAAAGATCAACGTTGTTATCCTTGATTTTGATGAGACTAAGAAGAGGATTGCTCTTGGTATCAAGCAACTTACACCACATCCATGGGATACTCTTAATGAGAATCTTCAAGTTGGTGATAAAGTTAAAGGTAAAATTGTTCTTATTGCTGATTATGGTGCATTCGTTGAGATTGAACCAGGTGTTGAAGGACTTATCCATGTTTCAGAAATGTCATGGTCTCCAAGACTTCGTATTGCTCAAGACTTCCTAAAGGTGGGTGATGAGGTTGAAGCTCAGGTACTTACACTTGATAGAGAAGAGAAGAAGATGTCTCTTGGTTTGAAACAATTAGTACCAAACCCATGGGAGAATATTCGTGAAAAATATGCTGTTGGTTCTAAGCATCCTGCAACAGTTCGTAATATCACTAACTTTGGTGTATTCGCAGAACTTGAAGAGGGTGTTGAAGGCCTAGTTCATATTAGTGACCTATCTTGGAACAAGATTAAGCATCCGTCAGAGGTAGTTACAGTTGGTGACACAATGGACGTTATTATTCTTGATTTTGATGAGGAACTACATAAGCTCAGCCTCGGTCATAAACAACTTCAACCAAATCCATGGGAAGAAGTAGAAACTAAATACCCAGTTGGTTCTACAATTGAAGCTACAATTACTTCGGTTGGTGATAAGGGTGCAGTAATTACTCTTGAAGAGGATGTTGAGGCATTCTGCTTTAGCAAAGAACTTGTTAAAGAAGATGGTACTAATCCAGTAGCTGGTGATACACTTCCATTTAGAGTTGTTGACATCAGACGTCATGCTAAGAAAATTACACTTTCACATGCGAGAACTTACCAAGTTGAGGCACCAAAGGTTACTGCAGCTGCTTCTGGAACAACTACAAAGAAGGCAATGCAAAAGATTAATACCAATATTGAGGTAGCTACTCTTGGTGACATCGATGCACTTGCAGAACTTGCTGAAAAGCTTGAGGAAAAAGGTAAATAAATGAATTTTACGCTAAACGTATTGGGTACAGCTTCGGCTTTACCCACTACAAATAGATTTCCAAGCGCTCAGGTACTAGATGTACGTGGGCGCTTATTTTTAATTGACTGTGGTGAAGGTACTCAGTTGGCTTTAAGAAAGCAGAAGATATCCTTTCTTAAGATTGATACTATATGTCTTTCACATAATCATGGTGACCATATATTTGGCATCTTCGGCTTATTATCAACTATGGGGCTTTTAGGACGTACTAATACCTTATATATTTATGCTCCCAAATCTTTCCAACCAATTTTAAGTTTCTTCTTAACCCATTTTGGAGAAGGACTAAAATATGAGATTAAACATATCCCTCTTATTTCAGATAGCCCAGAATTAGTATTTGAAACTAAGACAATAGAGCTCTTAGCTTTTCCTCTGAATCATAGAATAGATACTTATGGTTTTATAATAAGAGAAAAATGGCCACCATATAATGTTAAAAAAGAAGCTATTGCAAAGTATGGATTGACAATAGCAGAAATTGCGACTTTGAAGAGGGGAGAAAATGTTATCCGTCCTGCAGGTGAGTTTTCGGAATCTTGTTTGAAAAATGAGTTCAAACCTTGTTCAGGAAGTTCTGAACCTATGACTATTTCTGTTGAAGAAGCAGCATATATTCCTTATGAACCAAGGTCTTATGCATATTGCAGTGATACAGCTCCTTTCCCTGAATTAGCAAAATGGGTGAGTGGGGTGGATGTACTTTATCACGAAGCTACTTTTCCTATCGAAATGTCAGAAATGGCAGAGTCTACATTTCATTCTACAACAGTTCAAGCTGCCGAAACAGCCCTTAAAGCAGGAGTCAAAAAACTTCTCATAGGACATTATTCTTCAAGATATCCTGATGTTTCGTTTTTTAGGGATGAAGCAGCTAAGATTTTTCCAGAGACTATTCTTGCTTACGATGGTATGGTTCTAGAAGTTGAGTAAAATTTTCTATCTTTGAAAGGTTTAAATTAATCTTAAAAATGAAAAAAATATTATCAATTATATTTTTATCCTTTGCATTTGTGCTTTTGGCTCAGCAAGGTTTAAATGATCCAAAACAGGAGTATATTAATAAATATTATAAATTAGCAATGTCCGAGATGTATAGGACAGGGGTGCCTGCAAGTATAACACTAGCTCAGGGAATATTAGAGTCTGCTTCTGGAAGGTCTCAACTTGCTACACAGGCAAATAATCACTTTGGAATAAAATGTCATAACTGGCAAGGTGAACGTATGTTTTATGATGATGATGAAAAAGGGGAATGTTTTAGAAAATATGCTAACCCAGAACAGTCTTTCATCGATCATTCAGATTTTCTACGCTATAGAGATAGATATAAATTCTTGTTTGATCTAAAAGTTACCGATTATAAAGGATGGGCTCATGGTTTATCAAAAGCAGGTTATGCTACTGACCCCAAATATGCCAAAAAGTTAATTGAAATAATTGAAGAATATGGTCTTGATATTTACGACTCTCCAAAGAAGCTTGCTGCAGAACAAAGGAAGGCAGAAAGGGAGGAAAGGAAAGCAGAATCTAAGAAGAAGTCAGAGTCTAATAAACAGGATAAAGGAGAGGATATTGAACTATTAGTGCCAGAGTCACCATTGAGTCTTGAAACACCTAAAACTTTTGAAAGTAAAAAACGTGATGTGTTTGCTTTTTCTCTATCTCGCAAGATGTACTCGCAAAATGGAGTTCCTTTTGTCTATGCAAATGAAGGAGAAACTTATTCACAGATAGCAAAATCTTATAATCTTTTTAAGAAGGAAATTTTAAGATTTAATGATGCCAAAGAAGATACCCCATTAGCTTCAGGAACAGTTGTTTATGTTCAGGCAAAGAAAAATAAAGCAGCAAAAGGTTTAGAGAAACATGTAGTTGAAGAAGGAGAAAGTCTGAGGGATATTTCACAGAGGTTTGGTGTTAAATTATCAAGACTTGTGAAGTTGAATAAGCTTAAATCAGCAGAAGATATAAGGCATGGGGATTTAATAAAATTACGATGAAAAAAAATATAATAATTATTGTTATAGCGAGCCTTTTTGCTTCGATTGCCTTATTTTTTGGACTTAGGTATTATCTTGATCATAAGGCTTCTAATTTTACAGAAACCTATGTTTTTTTTGTCTATCCAGATACTTCTGTAGAACAGGTAAAGGATTCTTTAGTAGCAAATGCAGGTGTGAGACGTGTGGGAAGTCTTAATAGGACTTTTAAAGAATTAAATTTGTCTGAAACCATTAAGCCAGGGAAATATACAGTTGACCCTTCAACCCAGGCTATTTATTTAGCACGAATGCTTGCTTATGGTTGGCAAAGTTCCCATAAACTTACATTGTCTGGTACAATGCGTTCAAAGGAAAGGATAGCGCAGAAAATAGACCTTCAGATGATGGTAGATTCTGCTACAATGATGAATGCTTTTAATGATTCTTTATTGTTAGCAAAATATGGAATGAAACCATCGATGCTTTTTTCATATATACTTCCTGACACTTACCAGATGTACTGGACAACCTCAGCTGAGGATATTATTGCAAGAATTCAAAAAGAATATAATGCGTATTGGACACCTGAACGATTGGCAAAGGCAAAAGCCCAGGGCTTGACTAAGGAAGAAGTTTCCATTTTGGCTTCAATAGTAAGTGGTGAGACCTTACAAGCATTTGAATATCCAATAATTGCAGGTGTGTATCTGAATAGACTCCGTAAGGGTATGAAACTTCAAGCAGATCCTACTATTGCTTATATCTTCAATTATGAGCTTGATAGGGTTTTAAGGAGACATTTATTGGCTGATTCACCCTATAATACTTATAAATATGTGGGACTTCCACCAACTCCAATTAATGTTCCACCAAAAGATTGTATTGAGGCAGTTTTGAATCCTGCATCTCATAATTATATATATTTTTGTGCAAGTTCTGCTTTTGATGGTACTCACTTTTTTGCAGCAACATATTCTGAACATTTAAAGAATGCACGTAAGTTTCAGCGAGCTTTAACAATCCGTCAGCGCGAGGCTGCCCAGAAGTAATTTTTGGGGTGCTAATGCCACTTTTAAGCTATATTTATACATCTGTAAATTACAGTTAAGTGTAAAGTGATTGAAGGGAAATGCGATTAGAGGGTAATGCGATGGTAGTGGGGGCCAAAGCGTTCGAAAGCTGCTTTTTCTAAAGTTTCTCTGTGGTCTGGGTGTGCTATGCTTATGAG
>CAYFTA010000095.1:0-4230 GCA_964346015.1 uncultured Muribaculaceae bacterium
TATATTTAAGTTTAATTATTAGAAGTCGAATCTATGAAAAAAATCAGACTTTTTTTAACCGTTTTAACGGTAATGCTAGGTGCACTAGCAAATGCGCAAAACGTGCGTGTTGCTGGTAGCGTCAAGGATTCTTCAACAGGAGAAGGTGTTCCTTTTGCAGCGCTACAAATCAAAGGCACTAGTACAGGAGTGAGCACAGATGCTGACGGAAATTTTAACATTGACGTTCCTGCAAGTGGCACTCTAGTAGTCTCTTCTATAGGCTACGTAACTCAAGAAGTTGCTGTAAGTGGCAGAACTCATCTTGAAATTAGTTTAGAGCCAGATGCACATGCTCTAGAAGAAACAATCGTTGTTGCCTTCGGTACAGCTACAAAGGAATCATTTACAGGTTCAGCAACTGTTGTAAAGTCAGATGCTATTGCAAAAGTGCAATCATCTGATGCAACTCGTGCACTTGAAGGTATGGTAGCCGGAGTACAGATGACTACTTCATCTGGTTCACTAGGCTCTTCACCTACAATTATAATTAGGGGATATACATCTATTAATGCAGGTAATGCTCCTCTTTATGTAGTTGACGGTGTTCCATATTCTGGAGATATTAACAATATTAACCCTGCTGACATTGAATCAATGACAGTTCTAAAGGATGCTGCATCAAATGCTCTATACGGTTCCAGAGGTGCTAATGGTGTAATTATGATTACTACCAAAAAAGCTAAAGCTGGAGACGCAGTTGTTAATATTGATGCAAAATGGGGTGTTAACCAACAGGCACGTAATGAATACGATGTATTCAGGAATCCTGCTGAGTACTACGAGGCACACTACATGGCTCTTAGGAACAAGTTCCAATATGCAGATGGTCTAAATTCAAGTGCTGCTCACCTTAAAGCTAACTCGATAGTTGCTGGCGCTGTTGCTGATGGTGGTCTTGGATATCAGGTGTTTACTGTTCCTGAAGGCCAAGCATTTATTGGTACTAATGGAAAAGTAAATCCACTAGCAACACTTGGTAGAGAATATGTTGTAGGAGACAAAACTTATTGGGTTCAGCCAGATAATTGGCTTGATGAGACCTATAGAGAAAGCTTACGTCAAGAATATAATATCAGCGTATCTGCTCAACATAATAAAGGTTCATTCCTTGCTTCTTTCGGATACCTTAATAATAAAGGTATTGTTAGAGGATCAGATATGTATAGATATTCTGCTCGTTTAAAAGCTGACTATCAAGCAAAGAAGTGGTTAAAAGTAGGTGGTAACCTAGGATACACTAACTACAATTGGAACAACCAAAGTGCCTCTAATGAGGGTAGTGGTGGATCAACTGGTAACATCTTTGCTTTTGCTTCAAGAATTGCTCCTATCTACCCAGTTTATCTTCGTGATGGGAATAAGAAAATTATGCAAGACAGTAGAGGTTATGTAATGTATGACTATGGTGCTGGTGAAAACGCTGGTTTAACTCGTCCATATCTAAACAACTCTAACCCTCTTCAATCTCTTTTATTAAACAAGAGCAACACTGAAGGTAATGCATTGAATACTACTGCTTTTGCTGATTTCTATATTATTGACGGCTTGAAGTTTACATTCAATGTAGGTACTGGTTTTGACGAATATCGTGGTACAAGTATGCGTAACCCATTCTATGGTCAGTTTGCTCCTACTGGTGGTATTGTTAGTAAATCACACGGTAGATCTTTCTACATCAACTTACAACAGCTTTTAAACTACACCAAAACTTTTGCAGACTTCCATACAGTTAGCGTACTTTTAGGACACGAGTCATACAAGAGCACAGGTTATTCTTTGAGTGCAAGCAAATCAAAAATGTTCTCTATTGACAACACAGAGTTAAGTGGTTCTGTTGTAGATAGCAAGAATGCTGCTTCTTCTAAGTCAATGTATAATAATGAAGGTTACTTCTTAAGAGCACAATATGATTTTGCTAATCGTGTATTCTTTAACGCTTCATTCCGTAGAGATGCATCATCACGTTTCCACCCAGATCACAGATGGGGTAATTTCTGGTCACTAGGTGCAGCTTGGTTGATTAATAGCGAGCCTTGGTTTAATGCTCCTTGGGTAGATATGCTTAAGATAAAGGCTTCTTATGGTTCTCAAGGTAATGACCAAATTGGTAACTATAGATATACTGACGTTTACTCAGTTGCTCCTCTTGGAGATGAAATTTCAACTGTATTCGTATCAAAAGGTAACCCTAATATTACTTGGGAGACTAATGCTAACTTCAACGCAGGTGTTGAATTTGGTTTCTGGAAGAATAGGCTTTCTGGTTCGATTGAGTATTTCTATCGTAAGACTTCAGATATGCTCTTCTTCTTCAACGTGGCAACATCTTCTGGATATAGTGGATACTATGACAACATTGGAGATATGAGAAACCAAGGAGTTGAGATAGCTCTTAATGGAACTATTCTAAACACAAGAGATTTCCGTTGGGATGTTTATGCTAATGCTACTCACTATACAAATAAGGTTATCTATCTTCCTGAAAAGAATAAGAGAACTGAACACGATGGACACTGGGGATACGAAACTGGTAATAAATTCATCGCAGAAGGACTACCTCTTAATACTTTCTTAATTCCTAAGTATGCTGGTGTAGATAAAGAAACTGGTGAATCACTTTGGTACAAAGAAGAGCCTATTTTAAATGATGCTGGTGAAGACACTGGTAAAACTAAAAGAGTGACTACTAATAAGTATGCTGAAGCTACAGACTATATTACAGCAAATGCTACTCCACTATTCTATGGTGGTTTCGGTACTTCTTTTGATATCTTAGGAATTGTAGATATTGCAGCAAGCTTTACTTACTCTGTTGGTGGTTCTACATATGACTCAGGCTATGCTTCATTTATGTCTAACCCAACAAGTGGAAGTGGAAGTAACTACCATAAGGACATTCTAAAAGCGTGGACTCCTGACAATCGCGACTCAAACATACCTAGATGGCAATATGGTGATATTTATTCTGCATCAACCTCTGATAGATTCTTGATAAATGCAAGTTACCTAAACTTCCAAAATGCTCAGATTGGTATTACTTTACCAGCTCATATTACTCAGAAGATGAAAATAAGCAGACTTCGTTTATATGCAGCTATTGACAATATTGTTTATTGGTCTATGAGAAAGGGTCTTGACCCACGTTATAGCTTCTCGGGAGCGACAAACAATGCTGTAAACTCTCCTGTACGTACTATATCAGGTGGTATCAACATTACATTCTAGTGATAACAAGTAAAATATAGAAACAATGAAAAAAATATATATAAAAATATTATCAGCGCTCATTGCTCCACTATTAGTAGCAGGATGTATTGAGGAGTCTTTCCCAGAAGGAGCTACTCAAGTACAAGAGCAAGTTGGAGAGTCAGAGTTCGCTTTGACAGGGCTAGTTAATGCTTTCCCTGTATCGATGACATCTGTCGATGTTACAAGCTTCTATAGCAAGTATGGTACACACACAGACTTTGGACTTCCTGCAATTCACCTTATGACTGAGTCAATGCTAGAAGATATTGCTATTCAAGGAGCAGAACCTGGTTACTGGTCTTTTAACTTTTGGTCACGTAATGTGGGAATGAACGACCAATCTTGGCCTATTGGTTATTTTTGGGAAAATTATTACGCATATATTAAGGTAGCTAACGACGTTATTTCCGTTATTCCTGTTTCAGATAACATGCCACCAGTGGCAAAGACATATCTTGGTCAGGCTTATGCTTATAGAGCTATGTATTATTTGGATTTGGCTCGTATGTATGAACCAAAAGAAAATAATTACACAGATATATCTGCCGTTAAGGGGCTTACAGTTCCAATTGTTTCAGACAAAACTACTCCTGAGCAAGCTAGTAATAACCCTAGGGTTCCTAGAGAAGAAATGTATGAGTTTATTTTATCTGACTTGGCAGAAGCTGTTAAATATCTAAAAGATGCTCCAACAGCTTATACTTCTCCAACTCTTGCCGCTGCTTATGGTCTACTAGCCAGAGCATATCTTGAAAAGGGTTACTGGAAAGAAGGCGGAGATATAGAAGCATTTAAAGAAGCTTATAAATATGCTGATTTGGCTATTACTACAAGTGGTAAAACTCCTCTTACTCAGGCTGAATGGCACAATCCAGTAACAGGCTTTAATGATGGTTCTGCCAATAATTCTTGGATTTTGGGTATACCTGTTTCTTCAGA
>CAYFTA010000096.1:0-4076 GCA_964346015.1 uncultured Muribaculaceae bacterium
AAGAATTTAGTAATTGTAATATTCTCCCTTATATTCTATGCTTGGGGAGAACCTATATATGTTTTTTTACTTCTTTTTTGTGTTTTGATAAATTATTTATCTGGACTGACTATAGATAGACAAAAAAAACATAGAAAATTAGCTCTTGGAGTAGGCATAAGTCTGAATTTATCAATATTGGCTATATTTAAGTATGCCGGTTTTTTTGTCGAGAGTTTTAATTTTATTTTGCAATATTTTGATGCCTTTTCAGGTTTGCAAATCCCTGTACCCCAGGTTGCACTTCCTATAGGAATAAGCTTTTATACCTTTCAGTCCATTTCATATCTAATAGATGTTTATAGAGGAGAAGCTCCTGTCCAAAATAGATTTATGAATATGCTTCTCTATATATCAATGTTTCCACAGCTTGTTGCGGGTCCTATAGTTAGATATGCTACAATTGCCAATCAGATTACCACAAGAAGGGTAAGTGTAGAAGATTTGCGTTATGGTTTATTTAGATTTATTTCTGGACTTGGAAAAAAGGTAATCATTGCTAATCAGCTTTCTGAAGTCTCAGATAGTCTTTTAGTTAATGGTTTTAATGATTTATCCACATTGGGAGCATGGGTTGGAATTATAGCTTTTACCTTGCAGATTTATTATGATTTTTCTGGATATTCAGATATGGCTATAGGAATGGGGCGCTGTTTGGGCTTTAGGTTTTTAGAAAACTTTAATCATCCCTATTGTTGTACATCCATAACGGATTTCTGGAGAAGATGGCATATATCTTTAGGAAGTTTTTTTAGGGACTATTTATACATTCCTCTAGGAGGTAATAAGCGTCATCAGCCACTGAATATTCTTATAGTGTGGTTCCTAACTGGAATGTGGCATGGTGCAAGTTGGAATTTTATAATTTGGGGCTTGTATTTTGGTCTCATAGTAATGCTTGAAAAGTATACAATATTGAAATTTATAAATCGTGTACCTACGATTTTCTTTAGAGTATATAGTTTATTATTAGTTATATTTGGCTGGGGACTATTCTATTTTGAAGATTTTACTTCAATGAAAATCTTCTTCATCAAGCTTTTTGGTGGTGGAGGTTTCTTTACAGACTTTATAGCTAAGAGTGCCCTATTAGATAATTTTTGGTTGTGGTTAATTGCTATTATTTTTGCTATGCCAGTCAGACAGGCTTTTGCAAATCTATGTCAAAATAAACTTAAGCCAGCCCATAGCGATACTATACTATTTTTGGTAAGATTAGTATTTTCTATACTAATTATTGTGTTGAGTATTTCTCTTCTTGTTGGAGCTACTAACAATCCTTTTATTTATACTAAATTCTAGCAGGATGAGAGACCATATATACATAATAGTAGTATCAATTCTTGTGTTTTTCTTCACAGTTTTATTTAACTTTTTCCCAAGGAGTGAATTTTCAAAACTTGAGAAAAGGCGATTGACGGCTTTCCCAGAATTTTCTTTAGTAGATTTAAAAAACGGAGAATTTACAAAAAAGATTTCTTCCTGGTATAGCGACACAGGTCCCTATAGAGATGTTTTCATGTTGCTAAGTATGGAGTTTAATGATGCTATTAAATTGAAGTTAGAGGATAGGGTAAGCTTTCATGCTCCAACTACTCCAGTTTACGATGTAGATGAAGGAGCTCAAGAAAACATTGATGATGTAGTGGAAAAACACTTTGATACTTTGGATGTGGCTGTAGTAAAGAAACTTAAGAAAAAATATAGAAAAGATGAGGTGGCCAATGTTGCTAATGCTGGTATTATTGTAGTTGGAACAGGGAAAAATACTAGAGCTTTAATGGCATTTTATTCAAAGGAAAAATCTGGGCTCGCATTTGCAAAAGTTGTTAATAGGTATAGGGCTTCTTTTCCTGATTCTATAAACATTTATTGTATGCCTATTCCTATTGCGTCTGCATATTATCTTCCAGAATCGGCAAAAAACAAGATGAGTGAACAATGGCCAGTTTTTAATCGTATTTTTAATGCTTTAGATGAGTCAGTAAAAATTGTTAATGTTTATACAACCCTAGGAGAACATATAGATGAGCCAATTTATTTAAGGACGGATCATCACTGGTCGGCTAGAGGGGCGTATTATGCTGCGCAGAAATTTGCAGAGGTGGCAGAAGTTCCTTTTGTTGAGCTTTCAAATTATGAGGAGAGAGTAGTTAAGGATTTTGTAGGTAGTATGTATGGTTACTCCCAAGACATTTCTATCCAAAAGGCACCAGAAGACTTTTATTATTATATGCCACAAGGAGTTGATTATACTACAACTTATATAGACTATATCCTAGATGAGGAATATAATATAATAGATCAAACACCTCCTTATAAAGGTAAGTTTTTTCATCATTACAAAGATGGTAGCAGAGGTGTTTATTGTACTTTCATGGGTGGAGACATTCGTATTACTAAAGTTGAGACCTCGTCAATAAATAATCGGAAACTCTTAATACTAAAAGATAGCTATGGAAATGCCCTTCCTGCTTTCTTATTCCATTCTTTTTCAGAAATTCATATCATTGATTATAGATATTTTACTAGAAATATTAAAGCCTATGTAAAAGAAAAAGGTATTACCGATATTCTTTTTGCTAATAATATTCAGCATTGTTGCACCTCTTCTCTTTCAAGGGCTTATAACAATTTTTTGAGTAACTAATTCTATTGAACCCCAGTAGCATATTCGCTAGGAGTACACCCTACAGCTTCTTTAAAATATCTTGTAAAAAAAGATTGATTTTGAAAACCTAGCATATCACTAACTTCTTTAATGGAATATTGGTTTGTTCCCAGTAAAGATTTTGCCTCAAGAATTACGTAATCCTTAATAATTTGAAGAGGCTTTTGTTTACTCGCTTTTTGTATGAGTCTAGAAAAATGTTTTGTGGAGAAGAATTGTCTTTTAGCATAAAAAGCCACACTTCTATCTTTTCTTGAAAAACTACGAATATCATCCTGAAATTTAGCTAAAACATGTTCTTCATGTGATAGAAGTTTAGTATCTCCTTTTTTATCTCTGTGAAGAACTTTAGCCCAGTCTAATATTATAGCTCCTACCATATAAACAAAACCAAGTAAGAAGGTTTCAGCAATTGTAGAGCTGGAGTTTTTAACTATGTGTTTTACAGAACTACATAACATCTCATAATTCAATCTATTTTCTTCTTCAACCTTAAATAAAATTGGTTCTTGGTTAATGTATATCCATTGTCTTAGATGTTTTGCCTTAGGATGTCTAATTTCTTGCATAACGAAATTTGACTCTATTGCGAGAAAAATAACTTTACAGTCATCTGAAACTTCTAGGTTTTCAATAATTTGACCAGCAAAAGCAATGAAAAAATTTCCTTCATTCGCCTCATAATTTTTTTGTTGAATACGGCTTTTAATTCTTCCTTTTTTACAATAAACGCATAAACTCATAGTAAGTTTTAATGGAAAATGGAAGGAAGAAGTATTTCTGATATTATCAACGAATCCCCCTTTTTCCTCGGGTTCAACATCAATATTGTCAACCATACAAAATATATCCTTAAGCCAAACTGTGCTTAAGCTATTTTTAAAATAATTTATGCCAAGTGTAGAAATAACTTTATCGTAGTACATAATATATGTTTAATATGATTTTAACATAGTTTTATATTGGTTATATGTCACTTTTAGAAAAAATATTTACAAAATAATTGCAATTATAATAAATTTTGTCTCTTTTCGAACAATAATAGTCCTTTTTGTGTTATAATTTTACATTTTATTTAACATATCTTTGTAAACGAGAGATAATAGTCTTTTAATTCAGGCTAATTATATTAATAATAATGAAGAAATTTTACCAAACAGAGAAATCTTTTCGTGAGTCTTATGTGGACACACTAGGTAAGCTATATAAATACGCAACAAGTACTTATCCAAAACTCACTTATACTAAGACCATAGATGGTGAGGGTGGATATACATATGCAGAATTTAAAGAAACTACAGACAATATATCAAAGAAATTGACCCAATATGGAATTGGAGCAGGTGATAAGGTTGCAATTCTGGCA
>CAYFTA010000097.1:0-4070 GCA_964346015.1 uncultured Muribaculaceae bacterium
TTGTCTTTTGGCAAAAGTGGCTTTGCCTGTGGAGGATCAAAAAATCTCGCCATTTTCTAAAGTTATTAATTTATTAGTTGTTTTATTTCTGTCGTTAGTATTGCAAATATAGTCACATTTATTGAATTTCAATGAATTTTTTTCGATTTGAAAGCTAAAATGTATGTTTTTTCCTTTCGAATCGAAAACTCTCTACAATTTTTTATCATTTTTTAATTATACTTAGACTTCCCTTCATGAACTAAAAAAGTTTTTATAATCATATTATGTCATTATTTTATTATTTTTGCCCGATTTTCTGCCAATATGTCAGAATTTCCTAAATGGCAGATTATTTGATATAGTCTCTGCGAAGATTCTCACGCTACGCTCAGAATGACAACTCAAGAATGTCATGGTTAGGAGTAACAGCAATGCGACCATCTTCACAGAAATAATTAGAAAATATAAAGAAAAAATATATGTCAAATTTGGAAAAAGATTTAACTGAGAAAAATGTAAGTCAATCACATGAGGATGATTTAGACCTAACTCAGGATAAGGAAATGAAAAAAGAAGACAAAAAAACAGTCTTAAAAAAGAAAAAAACGGATAACCTAGCTAAAGAATTAGAACATCTTCAAGCTAAACTTGAAAAGGAAAAAGATGATTATCTAAGGCTCATGGCAGAATTTGATAATTATCGTAGGCGTACTTCAGAAGAAAAGTTAGAGCTAATTAATTCTGCTGCAAAAGATACAATCAAAGGTTTACTACCAATATTAGATGATTTCGAGAGAGCCTTAGTTGCGTTGCAAGATTCGGCTGATTCTGAAGCTGCGAAGGAAGGTACAGAACTCATATATAATAAATTAATGGCTTATCTTAAGACTAAAGGACTTGAGGTAATCGAGGCTATGGGTGAGGTATTTGATACTGACCATCACGAAGCTGTTGCGCAATTCCAAGTAGCAGAAGAGGAGCAAAAGGGCAAGGTGTTCGATGTTGTTCAGACTGGCTACATGCTTAATGGAAGCGTTATTCGCTATGCAAAAGTAGTAGTCGGAATCTAAATAAAGGAATTATGGCAGAAAAAAGAGATTACTATGAGGTACTCGGCGTTGAACGTGGTGCTTCAGAAGACGAAATAAAATCAGCCTATAGGAAAAAGGCAATTCAATATCATCCAGATAAAAATCCTGGCGACAAAGCAGCTGAAGAGAAGTTTAAGGAAGTCGCTGAGGCTTATTCTGTATTAAGTGACCCTGAGAAAAAGGCTAAATATGATCAATTCGGTCATGCAGGAATGGGTGGATATGCAGGTCCAGATTTTAGCCAAGGATTCGGTGATTTAAATGATATTCTAAATGATCTGTTCGGAGGCGCTGGTTTCGGAGGATTTGGTGGTTTTGGAGGCTTCGGTGGTGGAGGAAGAAGGCAAGCTAGAGTTAATAGGGGTAGGGATATTCGAGTAAGGGTAAGGCTTACTCTCGAAGAAATTGCCGAAGGAGTTGAAAAGGAAATTACAATAGAAAAAAATGTTCCTTGCTCTACATGTAATGGTAAGGGAGCTAAAAGCGATGCAGATATCCAAACTTGTTCTGCTTGTAATGGTACAGGACAGGTTCAGAGGGTAACAAGTACTTTCTTAGGTCAGACTGTTACATACAGTACATGCGCTCAATGTAAGGGTGAAGGTAAGGTTATTACAAAGCCTTGTCCAACATGTAATGGAAGTGGGCTTGTTCGCAAAAAGGAGACAGTACGAGTGAAGATTCCAGCAGGAGTTGAAGGAAGAATGCAATTAACAATTAGGGGTGGTGGTCATGCAGCTAAAAATAATGGCATTACTGGTGATTTATTAGTTGTTATTGAAGAAATTGAACACAAAGATTTCCAAAGAGATGGCAAAGATCTTCATTACACAAAGATAATTTCAATACCAGAGGCTATCCTGGGGGCAGAAACTGAGATACCTTGCTTAGATGGTAATTACAAAGTAAAAATTGAACCAGGGACTCAATCTGGAACTACAGTTCGCCTGAAAGGCAAGGGACTACCTACTTTGAATAGATATGGCAATGGAGACCTATATGTGAAATATGTAGTATGGATACCAAAAAAGCTAGACAAAGCAGAAAAGGAAGTTCTCGAATCTCTAAAAAAGAAAGGTAGCTTTGACCCTAACCCAAGTAAAGAAGACAAGAGTTTCTTTGAAAAACTAAAGAATTTGTTCTAAAAATTTGGGGTTTTCGAAATATTTATTACCTTTGCAATCCCAAAATAAATGCAACCTCTTACTTCGGGTGGGTAATAAGTAATGTTGCCATAAATCTTAAAATTTTTTAAGCAATGAATCTAATTGATTTAGTAGATCAAACTTTCAGAAATGAGAAAGTAGATAAGTACCCTAAGTTCAAAGCAGGTGACACAATCACAGTTGCATATAGAATTAAAGAGGGTGACAAAGAAAGAATTCAGAATTTTAGAGGTGTAGTTATCCAACTAAGAGGAGCTACTGAAGCAACAAGAACTTTCACTGTTCGCAAAATGTCAGGTGGTATCGGTGTAGAAAGAATTTTCCCACTACAATCACCACTAATCGACTCAATCGAACTTAATAAAGTTGGTAAAGTTCGTAGAGCTAGAATCTTCTATCTAAGAAAGAGATCAGGTAAGAAAGCTAGAATTAAAGAAAGACAATTTGTTGCTGCTTCAAAAGAAAAATAAGCAAAACACAAATTATTTAGGCCTCGTAGCTCAACTGAATAGAGCATTTGACTACGGATCAAAAGGTTCCAGGTTTGAATCCTGGCGGGGTCACAAAAAAGGACAACTAATTTGGTTGTCCTTTTTTTATAGTTCCCCACGTGGCATCTTCGCAAGTAACATTTTTAAGAGTTACTCTGCAGCCTTTAGTCGTTCCGCATTTTCGGCAACTTGGAGTTTGTCAATTACCTCTTGGATATCTCCATCCATAAAAGCTGTAAGATTGTACATAGTGTAATTGATACGATGGTCTGTTACTCGCGATTGTGGATAGTTATAAGTACGAATTTTAGCTGAACGATCACCACCTGCAACCATTGTCTTTCTCTTAGAGGAGATCTCATCTATATATTTCTGATATTCAAGGTTATAAAGACGAGTACGAAGTTCAGCAAGTGCCTTATCATAGTTCTTTAATTGAGATTTCTCATCCTGACATTGAACAACAATTCCTGAAGGAATATGGGTAAGACGAACAGCAGAATATGTAGTATTAACTGACTGACCACCAGGACCAGAAGAACAATAAGTATCTTTACGAACATCATTTAAATCTAGATCAACATCGAATTCATCAGCCTCTGGAAGCACAGCCACGGAAGATGCGGAAGTGTGAACACGTCCTTGGGTTTCGGTCTGAGGAACACGTTGAACGCGATGTACGCCCGATTCATATTTCAGAATTCCATAAACTCCTTCTCCTGAAACTTTGCAAACTATTTCCTTAAATCCACCAGAAGTACCTTCTGCAGAACTAGTTACTTCAAGCCTCCATCCTTTTGACTCTACAAATTTAGAATACATACGAAAGAGGTCACCAGCAAAAATAGCAGCCTCATCTCCTCCTGTTCCACCCCTAATCTCAAGAATAGCATTTTTACTATCCTGTGGGTCTGCTGGAATAAGAAGCAACTTAATATTCTCTTCCATATCAGGAATCATGGGTTCGATCTCAGCAATCTCTTCCTTTGCCATTTCCCTTAATTCCTCATCCTTCTCATTTGCCAAAATATCTTTCGCCATCTCATAATCATCCAGCACCTTCTTGTATTCCAAACCTGCCTTAATGATTGGAGCTAATTCTTTATATTCCCGATTAAGCTGGACATATCTTTTCATGTCAGAGATAACCTCAGGATCCGAAAGTTGCTCCTGAAGGGACTCATATGTTTTTTGAAGGCCTAGAACCTTCCCTAATAGTGTATTTTCTCCCATATATTTTGTTATTACAATAGTTCGGATTATAACTATTTTCTGAATTTTACCTTCTTGTTAATACTTTTCCAAACCAAGTTATCTTATTACAATAGTTCGGACTATAA
>CAYFTA010000098.1:0-3980 GCA_964346015.1 uncultured Muribaculaceae bacterium
TCAATTTTCGGGTGTGGCTGTTAAAGACTATGGTGGTGTGGGAGGACTTAAAACAGTGTCTATTAGGAATATGGGCGCAACTCACACAGCTGTTATCTACGATGGGATAGCCATTTCAGATGCACAGAATGGTCAAGTTGATATTTCTCGTTTCAATCTAGATGATATCAATGCAGTTTCCATAAATATTGGTGCGCCAGATAATATATATCAAAGTGCAAGATATTTCACATCTGCTGGAGTTCTAAATATAGAAAACAAAGTCTCTGATTTCTCTAAAAAATCCACGCAGGCTAGTGCAAGGATGACTTTTGCTTCCTTTGGAACCTATAATCCTTATATTTCTTTTAAACAAGCTCTAGGTAAAAATTATGCATTGACGCTTTCTGCAAATGGGCTTTTCTCCAGAGGAAATTATCCTTTCAAACTGAAAAACGGAGACAATATTACTCAGGAAATCAGAATTAATAGTGATGTTAAATCGCTAGGAGGAGAGGCAAATTTCTATGCTAATTTTAATAAATGTGGAAAACTTAAAGTAAAAGCAAATGTTTTGGCCTCCGAAAGAGGACTTCCAGGCTCTGTAATTTTATATACTCAAAATGCCTATGAAAGGCTTTGGGATAAGTCGTTAATATCCAATATAATGTATGATTGTGATTTGGGACAAAAATGGAAACTTCATGCAGATTTTAGCTACACATATTCCTATAATCGTTATGTTAATATAGACCCAGTTTATATAGAATCACAAAACAACAAATATTCCCAAAATGAATATTCGTTTTCAGCACGCACCTTGTATACACCCACACTACACTGGAAGCTTGCCCTTGCGCAGGACGTTTTCATAAACACTCTTGATTCAAATATTCCTGAATGTCCATTTCCTACTCGCGTTAGCTCCATTACCGCCATGTCAGCACAATTTGAAAGGGAGAGATTTAGGCTTATGGGGACTTTGGTGGGGACGGGGATTGCAGAAAAACTCAAAATAGGTGAAGCTCCACCACAGTCCTTTATATTCTCGCCAACTTTAGGTTTAATTTGGAATTTTTATCGTGGTTTATATGCTAGAGCAAGTTATAAAGATGGTTTTCGTGCGCCTACATTTAATGATCGCTATTATGCAAGGGTGGGGAATAGAAATCTGAAACCTGAAAAAGCTAGACAAGTAAATATAGGCCTGACTTTTTCTGAAAGCCAAGATTGGGGCTCAGTTTCGATGACAGCTGATGCTTATTATAACTTTATAAAAGACAAAATTGTGGCAATTCCGACTATGTTTATTTGGAAGATGCGAAATTTGGGCAAAGTGGCGATGTATGGACTGGATTTAACTTCTTCAGCTAGCCTAAAGTTAACAAAATGGCTGCGCGTTCACATAAACGGAAATTATTCGTTTCAATATGCCATAGACAAAACAGATCCTGAGGCGAAAAATTATCGCCATCAGATTCCATATACTCCACGACATTCGGGAAGTGGAAATCTTACGCTTGAAATGCCCTGGGTGAATGTTTCTTATATTATGCACGGAAGTGGAAGGCGCTATGTTCGTGAGCAGAATATTCCTGCAAATGAGATTAAGGCCTATGTAGACCATGGGATTTCTGTAAATAGAACATTTGTTTTAGGCAAGGGCTATGAGATTTTTTTAGGTGCAGACTTGCAGAATTTAAGTGGAAAGAATTATGAGATTATAAGCTATTATCCCATGCCTGGTAGGTCTGTACGTGTGACAATGAAATTTAATTATTAAAAATATATAACTATGAAAAACTTTAATTTTTTTGTGGTAGTATTTATAGGTCTAATTTTTCTTTCTTGTGAAAAAACTCCAAAGGACGAAACCCCTCAAAAGGCCAAAGGAGTGTTCATCCTGAATAATGGTTCGTATGGTGGAAATAATGCCAATATTGGGGTCTACGATGTTGAGGCGAAAACTCTGACTCCTAATGCTTTTCAAGTGGCTAATGGCCAAGCATTAGGTGAATTAGGACAGGACATTATAAATTTTGAGGAAGATATTTACATTGCAGTATGTGGCTCCCAGACCATATTTGTAACAAATATGGAATTAAAGATTAAAAAGCAGATTAATGCTGAAAATGCTGCTGGAGCTAGGCTTTCTCCAAGGGCTTTTGCGATCAGTGATGCAAGGATTTATGTTAGTTATTATGAAGGATATGTGGGTGAAATAAACCCTAATGACTATTCGGTGAAGCTTTGTGAAGTTGGTCCAAATCCAGAAGGCTTAGCTATAGCAGAAAACAAACTCTATGTTGCAAATTCGGGTGGAATGAACCATCCTGATTATAATAACACAGTCTCTATTGTTTCTCTTGACACTTTCACGGAGGTTTCCACTATTGAAGTAAATCTCAACCCTATTGAAGTAGCTTCGTCATCTGATGGGGCTTATGTCTATGTTTCAAGTTATGGAAGTTATGGAGTTACGCCTGTGAAACTTCAAGCAATAGAGACTTCAACAAGCAAGGTTCTGGACTGTAATTACGACTCAATTAGTTCTTTCGCAAAGGGAGATGGTGATATATTATATATTCTTTGTGCTGGATTTGATGAGACAGGAGGTCCTATTCCAGGAGAAGTTTATAAGCATGATATGGCTAAAAATCAGGTTTTGGGAACATTTGTGACTGATGGTACTGAGTTGCCAAAAGCTTATTCTATATCCGTTGCGAGTGCATATGTATATATAGGTAGTTCTGACTATGTAAACACAGGCGACGTTTATGTTTTTGATCTAAAAGGACAACTCTATGATAAATTTGATTCTCAAGGTATAAATCCCCTAGTCTGTTTTTCTTCTTTCAAATAATCGACTTCTATTTTGGAAAAATATATATCTTTGTATGATGTTTTGAATAACTAATATTTGAATTCAATTAATTTTAAACATGAAAAGGATTTTTATTGTAGCCTTGCTTTCATTAAGCGTGTTTGGTTTAATGGCGCAAGAAAAACAACCAAAACAAGAGTTTAAAAACCATTTCAAATTCTATGGCTTTGTTAGAAATTATATGGTTTATGATAGCCGTGAGAGTTTAGCGGGAACAGGAGATTTGTTCTATTACATTCCTTTAGATCAGAACCTTAATGACGCAGGTGAAGATTTGAATCGTCGTAATTCTTTTACTTTTGTTTCTATAACTTCTCGTTTAGGTGTAGATGTAAGTGGGTATCAATATGGTAAAACTCATTTTGGGGCAAAGATAGAAACTGACTTTTATGCAGGTTTATCAGGTTTAGATAAAAATAAAATCAATGGACTACCACGTTCAACAAGTGTGTCTGGGACAGCACAACTTCGTCTTCGTCAAGCTTATCTAACAATGGCCTGGAAAGAGCTTCCATTGAATAAAAAGGAAAAAGCAGAAATTGCATTAAAAATAGGACAAGCATGGCATCCAATGTCTGCCGATTTTCCTCACGTGTTTACCCTAGAAACAGGTGTTCCGTTTAACCCATTTTCAAGAACTCCACAAGTAACAATGGATGCGCAATTGGGTAAGAATTGGATAGTATCAGCTTCTGCTCTTTGGCAGATGCAGTATACATCTAATGGCCCAAGTGGCTCGGGCGCAGACTATATTAAATATGCTTGTACGCCAGAGATTTTTGCAGGTGTTACTTTTAGAGCCAAAGGATTTTTAACTAGAATTGGAGTGGATGTTTTGAGTATTAAACCGCGATTGATAGGAGAAGACTCTTCAGGTAAAGATGTGAAAGTTTCTGATAGAATAACAACGGTTACTCCATACCTATATGCTCAATATGATTATAAAAAATTCTCAGTAAGAGCAAAGACTTTTTATGCTTCGGCAGGAGAACATATAAATCTTATGGGAGGTTATGCTAAGATTGGTGAAAATTCTGATGGAAGCTGGGACTATGCACCTTTGCGTAATTCAACCTCATGGTTATCTCTTGCTTATGGGAAGAAACTTCAGGGAGTT
>CAYFTA010000099.1:0-3969 GCA_964346015.1 uncultured Muribaculaceae bacterium
TAAATTATTGTAATTGGTGTATTCGGAAAGCCGAAATACAAATCGCCTTGTAAAATCGCAACTTGCCACCTTTATTCACAAATAACAATGTAACTCTTACTTGTGCAAAAAAAATAGAACCACGTTTACAACTGTGATTCCATTCACCTGTGATGGCACTATGCTGAGTGGCTATTTCCATTTCGAAACAACCACTTCATGCGTTAGTTTTCTTCCTCGAATGCAAACCGTTATTAAACAAGCCATCTGCGTGAGCGTGCTGCAAATGTGCTGCAAATATGGAAATAAGCAACGATAAGCAAACACGCACTCAACTGCTGCAAAGGTAGTGCAAACCGAGAGAAATACAAAAATAAATCACATTTATTTTTTATTTCCGAGGTGCAGCCTACCTTATTAAATACAGGATGAAATGCCACTGAATTATAGCAAAACCGAAAATAGAAAACTACTATAATTAGAATAGAAATAGGTCATAGCAATAATAATTGCAAAAATTCGTTATAAAGATAAAGTGGTTGTCACGGTGTTTAAATGACAACCACTTTTAAAGAAGCTCATAACCTTGCTGCAACAAGGTGAGAGAGATGTTCATGTAATTATCCTGGATAGTTCTTTCCTTTTGCAGAATTTGCCCTGCTGTTCATCGGCTGCAAATTGTTCAAATGGTCAGTGCCACCGAGTGCTTGGGGTTTGGAATGGTCTACATTCCAACCCTTTTCACTATTTAGTCCATAAGAGGGTTTGTACATTTCGTTTCCAAACTTATCTTTTCTGTACAAATCAGGATTCTTTCCTCTTATGACACTGCCTTTATCCCAAATTTGGTCAAGCCTTTCTTTGGAAAAATTTGCCATATAAATGATTTTATATGTTAAAAATGTTTATTACCTCTTATTCTCTTCAAGGCGAGAAATCTATAAGAGCCTTGTCGCGTGTCTTTGCAGACTATCGGCTACGACAGCCGAAACACCAACGAATAAAAAGCAATTGGTGTGCCAAAGCGCAAATAAAACAGTGTCATTTTCTTGCTCTATTTTTAAATTCGGCGTATTTTCGTCCGTTATCCGTATTATATACGGATAAAATATTACTTCCTTTAATGAGGTAAGGCTAATAATGTTGGGCTCCATAAGAGAATGTCAGATACGTGACAGATATGCCACCTGTATGTCAATTTGGCATAAAACACACCATTTTCAAGAATAGTGTCTAATTTTAAGGTTGTTTTATTTGAGAAATTGGCAGATTTCCCGTAACTTTGCACACAGGATGAGCAACCCTACATAACAAAGTAACTGGGTAAAAGCCCTATTTCGGCTTACATTATCTCTGCATATAACCAAAACAATATAGAAACAAGTAAAATGAAGCTGTCATGATACAGGAAATTAGGATAAAAAATTACCTATCGTTTAGAGACGAGGTGGTTCTTAGTTTCGAGGCCACCAAAGACACTACGTTTGAGGAGTGTCAGGTAGTAAACGTCACCCCCAAAGTGCGCTTATTGCGTTTCGCCCTTATTTATGGAGCAAACGCCAGTGGAAAATCGAACCTGTTGAATGCAATGGATTTTTTACGCGACTTTTGGTTCGACAAGAAATCTGATATTGACGAAGAGACAGGCGTGGTACCTTTCTTATTGGACACGGAAACTCCGAATGAACCATCTGAATTCAACATCAAATTCTTTGTTGGCGACAAAAGATATTGGTATGCCCTCGTCTTGGACGACAAACAAGTAATAAAGGAGGACTTGTATGTATACAACTCTGTTCAACCCTCACTTGTGTTCAGCAGGGAGTTGGACGGCACAGCATCACTCATTAAGTTGAATGCGAGTCTGGTTAAGGCGAACGCAACAATAGTGGAGCAACTGAATGTGAAATGTTTGTCCAACATGTCCTTTTTTGCAGCAAGAAATCAAGTAAACTGTTCATTAGCATACATAGACGAAGTGCGTGACTGGATGAAAAACAATATGATGCCAATCATAGAGCCAGGCACAAGAATGTTTGAGTATGCAGGAAAACAAATGGAAAAGAATGCTGAATTGAAGGCATACATCCTTGATTTTGTACATAAAGCGGACTATAATATCACCGATGTATATACCGAAAGGGAAAAAGTGCCTATTCCAGACTTTGTCAAAACCTCTATAATGGAAGATAAAGACATTCCAGAAAAGACAAAGGAAAAAATGCTGGCAGACAATGCCCTTGAAAGATTACGCACTGATTTTCAACACACAGTTAAAAACAAACGTGGAAAAGAAAATTACAGGCTGCCCAACTCGCTCCAAAGCGAAGGAACCAAACGAACTTTTGGCATAGAGGCAGCTATCTATGAGGCGATAAAAACGAACGGCATCTTACCAATAGATGAAATAGAATCCTCATTGCATCCCGAACTGGTGGAATTCATCATAGAAAAGTTCTTGAAAGAAAAAAGCAGAAGTCAACTGATAGTAACCTCACATTACGATCCGCTGTTGAATACTGTGGATGATCTTATCAGAAAGGATTCTGTATGGTTTACGGAGAAAGAAAAAGATGGACACACGACGCTATATTCGTTGACAGACTTTAAAGGACTGTCAAAAATTTCTTCATTCCAGAAATCATACAGAAACGGAGTTTTCGGAGCATTACCCAACATTCATGATTAAAGGCATATGGCAAGAAGAACAGCAACCATCAACAAAAAGCCAGAGAGAGCCGTAATCATCGGAGCTGGTATTACAGAGAAATACTATTTTTCTCATTTACAGTCTCTGTACAATTTAAAAATCAAGATTCGACCAAGGTATTTTGGAAATGAGAATATTTCCACATTGGAGAAGCTTATAAAACAGGTTCTTGACAATGAAGGGTTAGCAATTGTGGTGTTTGATGCAGATGTATCATCATGGAATGCTACAGAGTCCAAAAGACTTCAAGGCTTGAAGCAGAAATATGACAAGAACAAGCGTGTCATATTATGTGACAGTATGCCTTCCGTCGAATTTTGGTTCTTGATACACTTTATCAACACCAATAAATACTATGGAACGTCAAAAGCCGTAATAAACGAGTTAATAAAGTATATTCCAAAATTCGACAAAACCGGATCTTTTCTTTCATCTTCTAAATGGGTAGAAGAAATGTGTAAAGAAGGTAAATTTGAGAAAGCCTATTCGAGAGCACAGAACCTTGGAATGGATGGGGACTCATACAGCAATCTTTGGAAAGCAATTGAATATTTAGGTGTATTTGCTATTGATAAATAATATGGGAACTGCATTACTGGCACTCTGCTTCTGCGCGTTGTCGCTCGTCCTTGCCTTGTTTGTGGGCATATCGCCCATAAGCGACAAGGCAAAGATTAGGTTTATGTATGTTGGTGCTGCGCTGTCGTTGATGGCTGTGCCAATGATGAGCCATTACATTGCAGGGTTGAACGATATTGTGGACGAGCTGCGCTATCAAGCTGTGCTTGTGTTCATCGTCGTTGTGTGTTGCTATTGCTTCGTCATGGCAAATATGGTGAAGTACAATGTCATGAAGAAAAAGGTGGCGGTGCTTGAAGACACGGTGGAGAAACTCGAACAGGAACGTGCAGCTGCAATGTCGCAAGCCGTGGATGAAGAGCAGCAACACAAAGTGCAAGAAACACTCGACTGGTTTGCAGCGAAGATGAGCGTGTTCAGCAAAGAAGAGCAAGAGGCCATCAACGCTTGTGCCATTGCCTTTGCCGAGCGTGACCAGATAGTAATACCTAAAGTCAATATTGCTGTCAATGCCAAGTGCAGCCAAGCCGACCTCATGGCGTATGCCAGTTCCGCTTTCTTCAAAATTGGCAAGAAGCGTAAGGACATTGCCCAATTCCTCTGCACGGTGTTCGAAGCTTACTTCCCTGGTGGTGAAGGATTCGTGTATAACCTCAAATCCGCAACCTATAGGGTTTAGTGGGATTTTGCTTGCAAAACGA
>CAYFTA010000100.1:0-3962 GCA_964346015.1 uncultured Muribaculaceae bacterium
ATAGACCTAAATCCTAGCTAAATCCTAACGACCGGAATCTTTGATTAGCTTAGTTAGCTTGGTGTTGAATCCTTTCTGCTCAAGTAATTCCTCTAGAGTGATGTGCATGCGATAGCGCCAATAGTGGCGTGGGTTTGCTGGCACATTAATACGTTCGTCTACAGGATTACCTTGATATCTCAATTCTCCATCCATAGACAACCAGTCCTGAAGAGGAAGAATTGTAAACATTGCTGGAGAATAAAGATGCTGTATTAGAATCTTCTCACATAGCCAAGGTTCACAGAAATATGGTGCTCCACCACTTTCTCCCATGATTTCATTGTAGAATTTCTGAGACATTTGCCTGTCCTCTTCCCACCATGCACGCAATGGATTCATATCATGTGTTGATGTTGTACAAACAGAGAGATATGGATAGTCTGCTGGATGCGCGAATGTTACTTCTGTTGATTTAGGCATACGCTGAATTTCTAGTGAAAGGATACGAAGCTGACTCATTACATCTGGCACTGTCGCTGGTATCATACCTAAGTCTTCACCACAAGCCAACATCTGGGTTGAGTCTAACAAAGCTGGTAATTTCCTTAGTGCTGATTGCCTCCAAAATTCGTTGTGACGATGATAGAAGAAATCGTTGTAAAGCTCTTCGAATGCGCCTTTTTGTACCCAATCCATTCTTTCGAATGTGTTAGTCTTCAAAGCTCCGATGCGTGGATGGTATTGACCTTTTTTGCGTGGATCTTCGATGAATAGGCTTGTGTCATTCGGATTAAAGCCTCTATCCCATAGCTCCTGTGCGTGATAAGGAAGCGCAGGGTTGAAATAACCGTCTAAACCACTTTCATAACCCACAGGAATTTGCCATATGCGGAAAAATCCTAGAATATGGTCTATACGAAAGGCGTCAAAATACTCACCCATCTTAGACAAACGCGCTTTCCACCATGCATAATCATCCTCAGCCATCTTTTCCCAATTATATGTAGGGAATCCCCAATTTTGTCCGTCTTCTGAAAAGGCATCAGGTGGTGCTCCTGCTTGTGAGTCCATGTGGAAAAGTTCTGGATATAGCCAAGCGTCTGCGCTAGTACGACTAATTCCTATAGGAAGGTCTCCTTTCAATACTACTCCTTTAGAATGAGCATATTTACATACTTCAGAAAGTTGCTTGTCTAGTTCGTATTGGACAAAACAGTGGAAATCTATTTCTTTTTGATTTTCCTTAATGTAGGCTTCTATTTTTGATTTTTTATACACAGAGTATTCTTTCCACTGTGAAAAATCTGTGGTTCCAAACTCATCTCTCAAAGCACAAAAAGCAGCATAAGGAAGAAGCCAATGCTTATTCTTTGCTAGAAAGTCTTTGTAGTCTTTACGTGCGCCTAGTCTTACTCGAGAGAAAATCTCACGAAGAAGACGAGTTTTTTCATTATTTACTCTTTCGTAGTCTATTTGTGGAAGCTCATTCAACTCTTTCTTTAAGGCCA
This sequence comes from uncultured Muribaculaceae bacterium, assembly GCA_964346015.1. Classification (GTDB taxonomy): domain Bacteria; phylum Bacteroidota; class Bacteroidia; order Bacteroidales; family UBA932; genus Cryptobacteroides. Next base: position 1,491 of record CAYFTA010000100.1, read on the forward strand.
AATATTTTTTGTCTGGCTTTAAGCCTGCTGCCTCTAAATTGATGAACTGTGGATGAAGAGCAAAAGTTGAATTCGCATTATAAGGATAAGAATCTTGCCATGTGCCTGTCATTGTGGTGTCATTGATAGGTAGTAGTTGAAGCACCGATTGACCTGTTAATGCTGCCCAGTCTACCATTTTCTTTAAATCCAAGAATTCTCCTACTCCGAAACCGTCTTCTGTTCTTAAAGAAAAAACAGGAATTGCCGTGCCTGCCCCTTTCCAAGCTCTATTTCCAAATCTTGGTGTTTCATTAGCTAGTACTATAAATTCGTCTTTAGCAGGAACTTTTCCGAAAACTCTATTTTCTCCATATTCCCAAAGAATAGGTTTACCTGTTTCCTGATCTAGGATGAGATATTTGTAAACAAAGGGTTCTTTTACATGGAAACTTTGCTCCCAGTCGGGAAATTCGCAAGCACAAAGAGGAATATATTTGTCCCATTTTCCAAGTCCATTACCTGTTCCCGCAATAGCAAGAACTTCGTTTGGACGAACAGTAGCTAAATGAAGTTTAATTTGGGCGTTTTCCTTATATGAAACATCATTAGCCTTACATTTAGCTCTACCAAAGATTCCTTTAGTAAAAGCTGATGAATAAAACGGAGCATCTTCTGGGCGATCGTTCCATCTATCTTTAATTTTTAACACTCTTGGATTAGCTAATTTGTTTACAGAAATGGTGTGACCACGCCATTCTTTACGAATACATTTGCCGTCTCTATAAACCTCATACCTGTATTCTGAAGCCTTAGCTAAATCAAAACGCTTGAGTTCAAGACCCCATACACCTTCAGAAATATAAGACATAGGATAAGTCTTGTTTCCCACGCGTACTCTCAAATCTTCTCCCCACGAAGTGAGGTATTCTACTTTTAGTTTTAATATCATATTATTTGTTTTTAGTTGTTCTTTTTTTCCTAAATTCTCCTGTTTTTTGTTTTCCCCTATTTGTTCCTGGTCTTTTGATAAAGGATTTTACACATTGTCCTTTTTCATTTTTTTCCAATTTAAGACAGGTAGGATAAAAGCTATTAATGAAGCCGTTATCCAAAAAATTGAAACTGGAGTAAAATTATATATTATATCTGTTGTTCCAAATTCTGGAACTGAATAACCCTGAATTAAATAACCACTAGTAATATCCTGAATCCCTGCTGCAAAATAACTTGATATTCCCACAATGCCAAGAGCAGCACCTGTTGCCTTTCTAGGGACTATATCCACTGCCATCAAGCCTGCTACTATACAATAGAGTATACCAATAGCCAAACTGTATAAAGATACATATAAAATATTCAATGCATAGCCACCTTTAGTAAAAAGAAATAATCCTAGAGCCACACAAGATAAAATCCCTGCAAGTAAAGCTGGTTTTGCTCTATCTCCCTTAAACACAGTATCAGAAAGCCAGCCTGCTAATACAGTTCCAAGAACTCCAAAAATTGCAGATAAGGCAATGATTTGGGTGGCATTTTCCAAAGAAAAGTCTTTTGCTTTTTGCAAAAATAAAATACCCCAGCCATCTATCGCATATCTAGTAATATAGATAAAGGCACTGGATAAAGCTATAACCCATATACCCGGGTGTTTTAACACTTGTTTCTGCAAAGTTGTAGTGGGCATTGTATCCTCTTTTTTGATAGTTTCGCCCGATAATATTTGAACAGAAGGAAGCCCCTTGCTCTCTGGGGTATCAGAAACAGCGACAATAATAATTATTGTTCCTATAAACCCAGCAAATGCTGCTATAATAAAACCATATTGCCATCCAAGAGCGCCCACAACCACACCTATCAAAATCATTGAAACAGATTTCCCTACATATGGTGTAGAACTAAAAATACTATAATAAGTTCCTCTTTTTGAAATAGGGAACCATCTCGAAAGGCTGATTACTCCTGGAGGAGAACCCATGGATTGCGCCCAGCCATTTACTCCCCATAAAATTATAAATACAAAAAAGATAAACATAGCAGCACCTGAAATTAACCCAAGCGCACCCATTAAAAGATTTATGAAAGAAGAGACTAAGAGCCCTGTTGCCATAAACCTCCTTATATTGCAATAATCAGCTATAAATCCATTAGAAAACTTACCTATAGCATATACAAATAAGAAAGCAGAACCAACTACACCTAGCTGTCCTGCCGTTAAAATCCCCTCATCAATAATAGGCTGCTTTACAACACTCAAACTCATTCTACTAACATAGTATAAGCTATATGCAATAGCAGCTCCCCAAAATGTTTTATTTCTGAGCGACTTGTATTCTGTTTCTATTTTATCTTCTGGAACCCTCTCCTTAGAAGGTTTACTTATTCTATAAAACGAATATAATCCCATATTAATGGTAAAATGTTCCTAAAAAAAGCCCGAGGCTCACAAAGATACAAAAGAAATAGCTTTTTATTCCCACAAAATTATTAAAC
>CAYFTA010000101.1:0-3953 GCA_964346015.1 uncultured Muribaculaceae bacterium
CAATAAAGGGGCACATAAGAGCCCCTTCAATGATTAACTTAACGAATAAAAGAATCTATTTGATATTCTGACGAATATACAAAAATAAGTTTATTAACGAAGAATTACAAAATAGAATTGAGCTTTTATTCTAATTGATTTGCTCTTTCATAAGCTCTTCAGCTACGAGTTTATCGAATTTTGCATAGCCATCAGCAGGAGCTTTCCACATAAGAGCAATAACTAATGCTCCAAGAACTCCAAAACCAATTGCTGTTAAGAATACAGCGTCCCAACCTAATGAATCAGCAATCATACCGAAGATAACACCAGAAACAGCTGTGCTAGCATAACCAAAAATACCTAAAATACCATTGCCCGTACCTGTTGCATGTTTAGTAGCTTGTTGTGATGCAGCTGCTCCAAACAAGGCCTGAGGACCGTAAATAAAGAAACTAGAAAGTATAATGAAAATTATTGATAGACCTGGTGTTTGACTTTTCCAAAAAAAGAAAAATGAAAGTGTGGCAAAAACTATAGAAAAGAAGCAAGTGCGATGTGCCTTATTTTTAAAGAATTTATCCGTAATCCAGCCTGCTACAAGCATACCAAAAATTGCTATAATTTCTGAGGCTGCAATTACTGTGGCAGCTTTAGCAATATCTAGACCTTTAAACTGAGTTAAAAATGAAGAGCCCCAGTCTAGGATTGTAAATCTAATGATATAAATACAAAAATTAGAAACAGCTAGAATCCAAATATATGGGTTACCAAAGACCATTTTATTAAGAACTCTATTAAGCCCTTTTTTACTTAATTTGCTTTCAGCTCCAATTATTTCGTCTTCTGATTTGTGAATATTGTCTAATTCTTCTACAGAAGGAAGACCTACATCTTTAGGACTATCTTTTAGACCGAAATAAATCAATGGGACACCCAGTAAAGCTATTATTGCAGGTATGGCAAAGGTGAGATGCCATGCACTATAACCATAGGTTTTAAGCAAGAATCCGCATAGAATAACAACCAAACCAGCTCCAATGGAGTGAGAAGCATTCCAGATAGATTGTTTTGTAGCAAGTTCTGATGGTTTAATCCATGTTGCTAGTAGGCTAAAACAAGGTGGTACACCCATTCCTTGAACATAGCCATTGATAATCCAAAGCGAGCCAATTAGATATACAAGTCCTAGTGTGGCTTTTCCTTCAGTATCAAGTAAATTTAAAACACCATCCAGTTTTGGACTAAAACAAATTAAGAGATTGATAATAGCAGAGAGGAAAAGTCCTAGAGCCATTAGATTTTTCTTGCTTCTCCTGTCAGCTATGATTCCATTTATAAATCTTGAAAATCCATATACTATACCATTAAACGTTAGGAAAATACCAAGCTGAGCCTTTGATAGACCAAGCTCGGCCTCCATTGCAGGAATTGCTACACTGAAATTTTTTCTTACAAAGTAGTATAGAGTATATCCAATCATTAGAATTATGATTGTACGCCACTCCCACTTAAAGTATTTTTTTCTGATATCCGTATTTATCATTTTTTAGCTAGTTGTTTTATTGTGTTTTTAACTTTCTCTTTAGTAGTAATAGATATTGAATATGGGGTATCTTCAGCACCTACTATAACATCTGGATTTCTAAAATCCATCAAGCTTTTTTGCTTTTCCCTTGCTGAAAAATGAAACTCCCTAGCACCAGTGATTTTGGCAACTTCAGCAATATTATTTTCTCGTATTCCAGAACCAGGCATTATAATTATTCTATTTTCTGCCACTTTTATGAGTTGTTTTATAGTCTCTCCTCCTTCTAGGGCTGTTGGTTTGAGTCCAGAAGTAAGTATCCTTATACATCCAAGTTCAATAATCTCTTCTAGGGCTTTTAATGGATTGTAAACGTAGTCAAAAGCTCTATGGAAAGTTACAGGGGTATTACCTGCAGCTTTCATCAACTTTTTCATATTTTTAAAATCCACTTCTCCTTCCTTAGTTAGACATCCAAACACTAATCCATCTACACCCATAGATTTTGCAATACTAATATCATATAGCATTGTATTTATTTCACTAGGAGTATATAAAAAGTCGCCTCCTCTAGGTCGAATTATTACATTTAAATCAATACTAATGGCCTCTCTTGAAGCCTTTATCATACCAAAAGAGGGAGTTGTTCCTCCCTCTGGTATACCTGCGCAAAGCTCTACTCTATTAGCGCCACCTTCTTGAGCAGCTATACAACTAGCTACAGAGTTAGCACAAATCTCAAATACATAATTCGACATTTAATTAGTATCGTTTATTTGAAATCATAAATATAAGGCATTCTAGCATATACTTTTCCGTAATCTGCTGAAGACCAATCTTTAAATGCTTGCTCAACATTTTCTAAAGCAGTGCCTGAGAAAACTCCCTGATCTGAAGGTTCTAAGCTTTGTAATAGAATTTCAAATGATGTTAGAGTAGTTGGATAAGCTACTATATTAACCTCATCAATACTTGCATTAATGTCTGATAATGCATGTGCGATTGCATCTTCAAGTGTGCCGATGCTGTCTACAAGCGAAATTTCTTTAGCTTCAGTTCCACTCCAAACTCTACCTTGGGCGATTTCATCCACTCTTGTTTTTTCTAGATTTCTACCCTCAGCCACTATGCTTGTAAATCTGTCGTAAATACTTTCAACTGATGCTTGCATATAAGCCACTTCGCTCTTATCAAGAGGTCTCATTAGGCTGTAAATGTCAGCATGTTTATTAGATTTTACAGAAGCAATATTCATATGAAGTTTATCTTGAACAGTCTTGCTAAAGTCAGGAATCATACTGAAAACTCCGATTGAACCTGTTAAAGTTGTAGAATTAGAGTATATGTAATCGCAATTGTTAGAAATCCAATATCCACCAGAAGCAGCATAATTTCCATATGATGCAATAAGAGGTTTTGTACCCTTAATCAAGTCAAGTTCGTTTTTGATTTTTTCTGATGCAAGTACGCTTCCACCTGGAGAATTCACTCTTAAAACAACAGCTTCAACATTTTTATCACGTCTAACTTCAGAAATGATTTCAGCAAATCTATCTCCCGAAATGTTCATTATATCTTCACCGTCAACAATGTTACCATTAGCAAAAATAACAGCCACTTTGCGAGGCTTAAATTTGATTTTTGTGTCTTGGATCTTTATGTAGTTTGGGAGAGAAATCATGTTTACATCACTAAAGTCTCTAGCAGAATAAAGATTAACCATTTTCTCTTTAAGTTCATCTCTCGTAACTAGCTCGTCAACTAATTTGTGTTCAACAAAGTCCTTAGGGAAGTTAAGTGCCAGATTGTCAAGCATTTCATTTAACTCAGATGTAGTAATATTCCTAGATTGAGCTATTTGATTTGACCAGCTAGACCAGATTGATTGAATCATTGCAAGATTTTGCTCTGTGTTTTCAGGACTTGGTGTGCTATTTACGTACATCTCGCCTGCAGATTTGTATTTTCCATGTCTGATGAGTTGAACATTTACTCCTAATTTATCAAGAACATCTTTTAAGAAAATCATCTGGCTAGATACTCCATTGAACATGTTCATTCCACCTTCATGCTTTGTCATATAAACCTTATCAGAAGCAGATGCAAGATAATATCCACCATTTGTTGGGCTTTCTGTATATGAAATTACGGCTTTTCCACTATTTCTAAAATTGGTAAGTGCTACTCTTAGCTCTTCAAAATGAGCCATACCTGCTTGAGCACCATCTGGTTTTAAATATAAAAATTTGATTGCTGGATCTTTTGCAGCCGCATTGATGGCATTAACAGCGTCATAAATGCCAATAGTATGCACTACTTTTCCTTGAAAAGCAGAAAAAGGATTATCTTCTTCTCTCTGTTCATTTATTATAAGGGTAGACATGTCTATTTTGAGCACTGCTTCTCTTGGAGCAACAGGAGTGTTAGAGCTAAATGAGGTAGCTAT
>CAYFTA010000102.1:0-3817 GCA_964346015.1 uncultured Muribaculaceae bacterium
CTCCCCTAACCCCAGGGATTGCAAAAATAGCATGAGAAATCAATGACTCCACACTATCCCAAAATGGTTCTCCTAAACCTGTAGGTACTTTAGCCTTACATTCAACCACTGCACCTAGAGAATCACCATCTTCAATAACTTCATCTAAAAGAGCATCCCATTTTTTTGAGTCCTTAGTTCCACCTAACTCAACTATACTTGCTTTAATTTCATATCTTCCATAAACCAAGAACTCAAAATTTTTCTTGGCAACTACTCCCGCAGCAACTATAGGCAAAGTCAAACGACCTGAAAAATGACCACTACCCCTGGGATCATTACAACCATCATATTTTAGATATGCAACATAATCAGCATGCCCAGGTCTAGGTACTTCCAAAACATCCTCATAATCTGAAGGCTTTACATTTTTATTTTCAAACACTATAGTCAGAGGCGCGCCTGTAGTAAATCCCTGATAAAGCCCACTCACAAATATGGGCTTATCTTCTTCCGTCCTCGAACTAGTACCTTTAGCTCCTGTTTTTCTTCTAGCTATATCTTCTAAAAAATCTTCTTCACTAAGTTCTATGCCAGGACGTACACCATCAATGGTCACTCCCACATAAGGACCGTGGGATTCTCCAAAGATTGCTACTCTAAATTTTCTACCAAAACTATTCATAATTCTATATAATAATTAAAGTCTAGCCATTTTATAAATAAACCTGTTAACACAATCAGCCATTCACATATTCTCATATTTACATAGTCGCACATTGACATGTTCACATATTCATATATTCACAAATCAACATATTCGCATATTACCCAGATTTCAATGTCTTAGAACTTCCTTATATTTTTCAAAATCTTTCAAAAATCCAGGATAGGACTTCTCTACGCAGGACTCATCATCTATAACTATAGGTATAGAAGCCCCAAGCGAAGCCACTTTCAAAGCCATTACCATCCTATGATCGGAATAAGAACTATAATTACCACCATGAAGTAAATTATCAGTCAACAAACGTTGTGCAAGGGATTGGCCCTTAATGATTAGCTCATCCTTAATAATTTTTGCCTCAACTCCCATTTGCTGTAACATTTTCAAAATAGCCTCCCCTCTATCACTCTCCTTATGCGCTAGCCTTGAAACACCCACCAACTTTGATTCACCTTGTGAAAAACTCGCTAAAATAGAAATAATAGGGAATAAATCAGGACAATGTGTTAGGTCTATGTGAACGCTATGGAGAGGAGCACGTTGAATGAAGATAGTGCCATCTTTACCATCGAGCTGTGAAATGTAAGCTCCCGCTTCTATCAATATGTCTATAATCGAAATATCTGCTTGAAGCGAAGTTATATCAAGCCCTTCCAATTCTAATTTTCCAAAAATGGCTCCTGCCACTAAAAAGTTTGCTGCTGCGCTCCAATCGCCCTCAAGATCCATCTGCGTTGGCATATAGTTTTGACCACCCCGAACTTTGAAAACCACTTCTGTGCTATGAACCCAGTCACCACCTGATTCGTGGAAAGCCTTTCCTCCTAAAATCTCATTATTTATCCTGAGTCCAAACTTCTTTAAGACATCAAGGGTTATGAACATGTATGGGATGCTCTTTGGTTCAGTTACAACTAAAGAGCTATTCAATCCTGCAAGAGGAAGGGCCATTAATAGACCTGAAACAAGCTGTGAGCTATTTTGGGCCGAAATTTCTATTCTTCCTCCTTCGATTTTCCCTTCAACTCTTACTGGAATCTTGACTGCATTTCCTGTTATTTTGAGTCCCTGCTTTTGTTCCAAAGATTCAACTAACACTCCGACAGAAGCCATCATATCTGCCACCCCCAACATGGGACGCTGAAGCAAGGTTTTTTCTCCATGGATTTCTACTGGCTCTGAAGAAATTTGAGATATGAGTGGAATCATGAGACGTGCTAATAGACCCGACTCTCCCACAAATATTTTTTTTGGAGCATTTAAGCGTTCGAGTCCTCCTTCTATTTCTAAAGTAGCGCCACTTCTATGCACTTTGGCACCCATGCTTTCAATCAAAGAAAGAGCTGCCTCGTTGTCGCCACAGTCGGAATAGTTATGTAATATGGTAACACCGTCAGCTAAAGCAGCTGCAAGAATTGCTCTTTGAGCAAAGCTTTTGGAAGCAGGCATATGGAGACTTAGTGTTGGGGATTTTACCGAAGAAGAAATGAAACCGAGTTTTGAATAAAGTTGATTCTTCATCTCTTTTGTAGTCATTTGGCCAGGAGCTGCTATATCAATTTCAGAATGAGAAGCATAAGTAAAAGGTGCTCCGTGCTTTAAGGCATCCATTCGGGAAGCTTTCCCTTTTTCACCCATACAAAAAGCTATTAATTCTCCCTCTCTTAAGATATCATCTGTCAAAGTGAATTTATATAGAGATAGAACCTTATCCACATCTTCCTGTGAAGATGCTGTTGTGGCAATTTTAACCATATCAGCACCATTATTACAGCATTTTTCAACTATTGCCTTAAGAGCCTCAAGCGAATCTGTACCTTCAAAATCGTGATAAGAACGGATAAAAACAGTGCCTGATTCGTGTGCCACCTGCCTTATTCTTTTTGAGAAAGTTTTAGGCATTTCCATCTCCACATCCACATATTTTGCACCAGCTTCGATTGCCCTAATCAGCTTAAACTCTGCTCTTTTACACTCCTGAATATCATCTGGATTGGAAAGTCTATAAGTTGCAACCATTGGTAAATCACAGCTAAAGCATATATCTATCTCATCATGTGTGAGATTGCAGGAATCCAACCGAATCTCTGCCATCTCACAGTCTTCGATAATTTCTAAAATCTCCTCTAGGTTTTTATTTATGATAGTAGTACAAATCATTTTTATTCTCTCATTTTGTTCGCGAAGGCTAAAAATCTCCCTTTTTCTCTCCGTCGAGACACGAAAATAGTGGAAAATCAATAAATCTGTTCGCGAAGGCTAAAAATCTCCCTTTTTCTCTCCGTCGAGACACGAAAATAGTGGAAAATTAGATTGCTAACAGCTCCAAAGCTTCACCTGTCGTCATAGGCTTAACATAGACCTTTCCAATTTTGTCAATCAATACAAATTGAATTTTATTTTTCAATCGTTTTTTATCCTCTTCCATTGCGTTTTTTAATTCAGAAAGCTCGTAAGGACAAACCGTAGGAAGTCCACATAAGTCTAAATCCTTAAGAATTTTTTCTGCAATATTCTGCTCCCTTCCCTCCTGCTTTGCAATTGCATCCGAAAGCCTCGCTGCCAAAACAAGGCCTATGGAAACTGCCTCACCATGTGTGATTTCCTCGCCCTTTGTCGCAGCAAGGTGCTCAATCGCATGAGCAAAGGTATGTCCTAAATTTAATTTTATTCTCTCCCCTTTCTCCTTTTCATCTTTGGCAACAAGTCCTATTTTAACTTGCACTGCCTCGTATATAAGCTCTTCCAGTGTTTCATGGATAAATCCTTCTGAGGCTTGTATATACCCCTCTAAGTCAGAGATATATGACTGTGAATCTTTTGCAATATTAATTTTCTTCATCATCTCCACTGTCTTTTCATAGTTCCCATTATCTTCAATTATAAAGGCCTTAAGCATCTCTGTAACACCTGAGGTGAAGTCCCTCATAGGTAGAGACTTAAGTAATGCAGGGCATATGAAAACGAATTCAGGCTGTGTGAAAGTCCCAAGAACATTTTTATAGTCCTTATAATTAACTGCTGTTTTGCCTCCAATTGAAGCATCAACTTGAGCTAAAAGAGTGGTGGGTACATAAGCAAACCTCAAGCCCCTACGATAGATTGAAGCAG
>CAYFTA010000103.1:0-3778 GCA_964346015.1 uncultured Muribaculaceae bacterium
GTTTCTTTCTTGGTTTGAGAAGCACTAGCTTTTGCTGCTGGAGTTTTTTCAGATTTAGTAGCTGTTTTAGAAGTCGTAGTTTTTTTGGCCTTAGTTACCTTAGGCTTAGACTCGTTAGCTATAGATTTAGACGCTTTTTGAGCAGCAAGCTCATCTAATATGTCATATATTAGCGTCTCTTTGTCCAATTTTTTCTGATTTTTAATCTTTAGCTCAGTAGCAAGAGCACGTAATTGCTCCTCATCCATTTTCTTAAGATCGAAAATTGTATGCATAGATATTATTTAATGTAAAATTTCAATGAAATGCCTTGTGGCATGATTTGAAGAGTATAAAATTTTGAATGTTCTGAATTCATAGAACGACAGCAAAGGTAGTAATAATAATTGAAAAATCCAATTTATGATTTGGAACATTATCTATTTAAAGGTATATATTGAAAGAAGCTTAGAATTGATTATCCCAGTAACTACTACTCTTTCTAAATCTAAGTAGGTCGGCAAGTGCAGCTGCATTAGCTTGAATTCTAAAGCTCCAAGACTCCCATTTACCACTTGGAATCCATGAAACGTTTATGTTAAAGCAGTGTAAGTCGTAGGTTGCAGTCAATTGAGTAGCAGTTAGGCGCAATGCCATCAAGTCAAGGTGGGTTGACATATTAATGGACATACGTGGAGTTAATTTTACGTTTCCTGATAGTCCTAAAGTTTGAGTGTATCTATGTTTAGTAATTAATTGTTCATTAGATCGCTGATAGGATTTGCTATAACTTAAAGAATAATTCATATTAACAGACCACGGTACATTAGGATTCATATAATATAACCAACCTCCTGGTATGTAATCACCTGTAACAGGATGGTAATATATACGAGTATAGTGATCTGCTGGCCCACCACCAGAAGCTCCTCTTTCAGCACCACCAACATCTTTTGTACCATCGTTACCATCAACTGTTCCTTTTCCAGACAATGAATATGAAAGAGATAGGCTTGCATTGGTCATTCTTAATAGACCTTGTCCAGCAACAACTGCAAACTTATTTATTTTTCGTCCATGATCATCTATGGCATAGGGATCAAAGTTCATGTTTCCACTTAAGCCAAGTTTTCCAAAAACTGATGTAGATAAAGAAACACCCACATTGTTCATATGTAAGGAGTCGGCAAGGAAATTATAACCAGTATTAAAATTCAATTGGTCTATGAGCTTAATTTTCTTTGTTCCAGTACCAGTTGTATCACGTAAATCCCTCATTTTTGCCTCGAGATTATTACCTAAACTAAAGCTGATACTACCATTTTTACCTTTTCCTGGAGGTGAATATAGACCTCCTTGCCATATGTTGTAATCTCGTGATTGTTCTACACCGTTTTTATCAATATAATTAAATGTTCGCCAACCGTTGAATGCAAGGCCTTTTTCAGGACTGTAGGACATTGATATAGAAGGAGTCACGACGTGACGCAAGGCCTGAAGCTTACGATGTTTTCCAAAATTAAACAAACCATATAAACGCGTACTCATCCCAATACTACCAGAATAGGTATGAGTAGCTCCAAAGGCGCCGAATTGTTTTCCTTTATCAAATGTAACTTGATTTCTATCAGGATCATAGTATGGATTAATTTGATTTTTTCTAAAAAACCAGTTCATACCGTAAGATACGCTAGGTGTTACATTTATATATTTAAATAAAGTAAAGCTAGGAAGTCCGATCTGAAAATTATGTTGCATTCCGTTTTGGAATTTGTCATAAAAACCAGGTTGATTAAACTCAGAAGCTTTAAATTGTATTCTATTTTGTAGGCTTGTATTATACCCAAAAGAAAATTTTTCATAAAATTTTTCCTTACCCACTCTGTTTTTACGTTTGAAAGGATAAAAGCGATTTATTGACAAGGTAAGGTTAGGTAAGGTAAATGAATATGAACTATCTCTAGAGTTTTGATTATGAAGCATATTGAGAGATAAATTCACTTTTCCACTCCAGTTCTTTGAGTAAGAGATGGATGATGAAATCTGGTTCTGTAAGGCTTCATTTACCGATGTTGAATTATATCTGCTATTTGAAGGGCTAGAAAAGTTTACAGAAGCACTAAAGGAAGTACCAGGACGAGCCTTGGAATCTTGTGAGTGATTCCATCTTACACCAAAATTTCTAGTTTGAAAAAAGTCACTACTACCTTTTTCTCCAGATTGGTCATTTGAAAATGTCAACGAAAAGCCACCGTTAAATTTATAATTAACTTTGTATCTAGAATTTAAGTCTACCGCCCAAGAACCTAGGGTATAAATATCACCTGTTAGGGCTATATCAAAATAATTACCTATAACAAAATATAATCCCAAGTCTCTCATGTAAAATCCACGAGAAGTTTCTTCGCCAAAAGTGGGGAAGAGTATACCAGATGCCCTATCAGGTCTTTTTGGAATAAAACCAAATGGAATACCTATAGGTAAAGGAACATCCTCAATAACAGGGTAAGCTGGGCCAAAGACAGTCTTTTGAGACGGTTTAGTCATGACCTTTGCTGCAGTCAAATGAAGATAATAATGTGGATGTTCGCAATCACAAACAGTATATTTTCCATCGGTTATATTTATGGATTTATCGGGCATCATTTTAATATTTTGCCCATGGAGAATGCCTTCCTGCTCCTGTGTAATCATGTTTGTAATACGTGCCTTTTGAGACTCGAAGTTATACCTAACTTCTTCCATTGAATAGGATTTACCCCCTTGTTCCATAACAGGATTACCAGTAATGACTCCTAGACTGTCCTTTGTTCCCCTTGCATACAAAGTTTGTGTATAAAGATCATATTCCATGTAATCTGCTGTAAGTTTTATATCTCCATAAGTAACAGAAGTTTCACCAAAATAATATATCATACGTTTATTATTGGAAAAATCCTCTATAATGGAGTCACGTGCTTCTGTAAAAGCAGGGCCTTCAAGCGAACTTTGTCCTAAAAGTAAAAGGGAATCTTCTTTGAAAACAGAATCGGCTCTATGAAGAGAATCTCGAGTCGCTATAGACATAGAGTCTGGTACTTCTACATTTTTAGTTGTATCTTTAGGAGCGAGTTGCTCAAAAACTTGTGTTCGAGTTCCTCTTATTCTCCTAGGCTTTTCCTCTTGTCCAAATGTGGTAACAGGTGTAAGCGCTAGCAGAATAATTACTGCTAGAATACATCTCAAAAAAAGCAGAGCTTTATAATTACCAACTCTATATTGAAACATTAAATTATTCTTATTTTTGCAATAAATTTTATATTTTTGCAAGCAGCAAATTTACGATTAATTTCGATTATAACAAATTGAATCTATCTATGCAAAAAAGGTATACATTATATATATTATATGCTCTCGTTTGTTTAGGGCTGACTTTTTCTTTCACTTCTTATGCAAAAAATAGCCAGGATGCATTGAAATTGAGCACTATTATTATAGATGCTGGTCATGGTGGAAAAGATGCAGGTAGCGTGAGCGCAGATAAAAAAACTTACGAAAAGACTATTAATTTAGCTGTAGCAAAACTTTTTGGAGAAAAAATTTCAAAGGCATATCCTGATGTAAAGGTGATTTATACTAGAACTAAAGATGAATATCTAACATTAAATAGGAGAGCTGATATTGCAAATAATAATAACGCTGATTTATTCATTTCAATTCACGTAAACTCTGTAAAATCTAGCCAACCTCGTGGGTTCTCTGTTCATATTTTAGGTCAATCAAGGGATAAAAATACTGATTTATTTTCTTATAATATGGA
>CAYFTA010000104.1:0-3644 GCA_964346015.1 uncultured Muribaculaceae bacterium
AAAATGCAGAAAGGACCTATTTCACAGTTTATTACTCATCACTATCGTCACTTTAATGCAGCGTCTTTGGTTGATGCGGCAAAGGCTTATGATGAGCATATGAACAAAGGTGGTAAGATGATGTTAGCAATGGCAGGCGCTATGAGTACTGCTGAACTTGGATTGTCTCTTGCTGAGATGATTCGTCAGGATAAGATTCAAATTGTTTCTTGTTCGGCAAATAATCTTGAAGAAGATATTATGAATCTTGTGGCCCACAACCATTATTTTCGTGTTCCACATTATCGTGACCTTACTCCTGAGCAGGAGATGGAACTTTATAATAAGCAGATGAATCGTGTAACAGATACATGTATTCCTGAAGAAGAAGCATTCCGTCGTCTTGAAGACCATCTAGTAGATGTTTGGAATGATATGAAAGCGAAAGGGGAGAGGTTACTACCATATGAAGTAATTTATAAACTTCTTCGTAGTGGTGTTCTTGAACAATATTATGAAATTGACCCAAAAGATAGTTGGGTGATTGCTGCGTGTGAAAAGAATATTCCAATTGTAGTTCCAGCTTGGGAAGACTGTACAACTGCGAATATCTTTACTGCACACTGTATTAGCGGTGAGTTTGAACCAAATATGATTAAGAATGGTATTGAGACTATGATTTTCCTTACTGAATGGTATCGTGAAAATAGCGGTGGTCCAGGAGTAGGTTTCTTCCAAATTGGTGGTGGTACAGCTGGTGATTTCCCGATTTGTGTAGTTCCTATGATGGCTCAAGACCTAGCATGGGCAGAGGTTCCACTTTGGGCATATTTCTGCCAGATTTCTGATTCGACTACTTCTTATGGTTCATATTCAGGAGCAGTCCCAAATGAGAAAATCACTTGGGGTAAACTCGGCATCGAAACTCCTAAATTCGTTATTGAATCTGACGCCACCATCGTAGCACCTCTGATTTTCGCTTATATTTTAGGTTGGTAGTTTTGTCATTGGTAGGAGCGTTAGCGACGTGGCAATCTTAGTTAGGACACGAAGCGTGAGTTAGAGCGTTGGGAACTGCTTCGTGGCTCAAAAACCGACTTTTCCCCTAAAATATGGACACGAAGCGTGAGTTTAGCCTTTGTTAGCTGCTTCGTGGCACCAAAGATAAATGCCAAGGTTAAGGTCATTCCTTTTCCTTGGCTTTTTTATATCTTTACCGTAGGAAAAATGAATTTACTCTGTCTAATAGGATAATGATGGAAAACTGAAGAGAGGTTTTGAGAGAGTGGTTATATGTGTTAAAATATAAATAGATAGTTAGTTAGAAAGTGGCTGATAAGGAACTCATACAAGAAATACTATTGGGCAATAATAATGCTTTTAAAACGCTGGTGGAGAAATATCAACAGCAGGTGTTTCGCGTGGTGATGGGTTTTGTACATTCAAAGGAAGATGCAGAAGATGTGACTCAGGATATATTTATAAAGGTCTATCAATCACTCAGTTCATTTAAAGGAAAATCAGAATTTTCAACTTGGCTTTATCGAGTGGCAGTGAATATGAGTCTGAATTTCATAAATCGTAATAAGAAAAACAGCATATTAGAGTCTCTTGAAAAATTATTCCACAAGTCCAGTGATGAAAAAACACCTTTGGAGCAAATGGAGGATGCAGAAAGGGATAAACTGATTCAAGAAGCTATTGATTCATTGCCAGAAAAGCAAAAAACGGCCTTTGTATTAAGTCGGTATGAAGAACTCTCACAGAAAAAAATTGCTTCTATTATGGATACAACAGAAGGAGCAGTGGAGCAGCTATTGCAAAGAGCAAAAGCTAATTTACAGAAGAAATTATCTATAAAAGGTAAAAATTAGTAAAGTAAGGTACGATTCTTTTAAAAGTTATAAAATTGAAAAGCTAAAAGTAGTTTTAATCTGAAATATAATAATTGAACTTCAAGAGCAAGTTTTTATAAAAAACAAAATATAACCGTAGGAAAATTTAAATAAGTATGTCTAATATTATAAACGAGCAAGAAATGAAAACCGAACAATTCATAAATGATTTCATAAAACGCGAAAAACAAGTGGAGCCAAATCCATTTTTGAGTACACGGGTAATTGCTGCAATTGAAAAACCTGGGCAAACAGAAGTAGAGAAAGTACCTGTTTGGCAAACGGTATTGGTAGTTACGAGTTTTGTGTTTGTAGCATTTTTAGGAGTTTCTCTTGGTAATACTTATGTTGATAAAGCAACATCAGAAATGGTTGTGAATATCAATGACAGTCAGATAGAAAATTTAGGGTTTTACAATTTAGATGACTATGAATAAGACAAATAAAATACTCTTGCTTTTACTAGCCTTGTTGTTCATCTTAAATTTGACAACTATTGGTACAATTCTCTATCATAATAGAGGACATCAAGATGGTAACGTGGCAATAGTGATTGATGAAAATGTTCAAAACCCCTTAATAGGTCGTTTTTTCAGGCAAGAACTAGGTTTTGATAGTGAGCAAATGGCAGTGTTTAGAGAAGTAAATAGAAAGCTTAAGCATGTGGCAAACACTTTAATTTATGAAATGGACTCGCTTAAAGTTGAGATGTTTAATGAATTAAATAAAGATACTCCAGATTCCCTTAGATTAAAAGAATTGTCAAATCATATAGGGATGCACCATACAGAACTAAAAGAGATAACTAACGAGTATTACTTGAAGCTAAAATCTGTTTGTAATGAGACTCAGCGTGAACAATTGAAGGAGGCTTTTTTACCACTTTTTAAAGATGGAACGACTACTAATGTGGGTAGTGGATATAGAAGAGGCCAAGGACCAAGAGACGGTAGAGGAAGAGGAGTTCAGTAGAAAAACTGAGAGATTCTGAAAAACTACAATAGAAAATAAACATTTAAAAATAAATAATTATGAAAACAAGAATTTTAATTTCAGCATTAGCGGTAGTACTATCAGTGGGTACAGTAGCTGCTCAAACGACAAAACAGGTTCAAAAGGAAAAGGCGACAACTAGTCAAACCCAAAAACAAGTACAAAAAGATAAAAATGTCCCAACAGAAAATGGACCTTTGTATGTAGACAAGAATAATAATGGCGTTTGTGACAACTATGAAAATGGTACACCACGTAATCCTAAGGCAACAGGCCAGGGACGTTTACTAGATGGTAGCGGAGTCGGTAGAGGTCAAGCAATTGGAAAGGGCCAGGGCAATGGAAGAGGTAGGGCAATTGGACCTCGCGACGGAAGAGGACAAGGCCAAGGGCGTGCAGTTGGTCCTCGTGATGGTAAAGGCAGAGGTAAAGCAATAGGCCCACGCACAGGCCAAGGAAGAGGACCTGGTAAGGGTGCAGGGCTTCGTAATGGTAAAGGCTATGAAGAGAATTATGTTGATGCTAATAAAAACGGAGTTTGTGACCGCAGGGAGCAAGGAGCAGTTGTAAAAGAAACAATTGTAGAAAAATAATGAGGACATTAGCATTTGATATGACCCCCAAAAGTTGAACAAAAAAACTTTTGGGGGTCACATCATTGTACCTCATAAAAATCAAAGAGATTTTTTCAGCCGATCCATTAGAAAAGGTTGATCTTGTTCAATCTAAAAATGTCACAAAAGGGTTCAATTATACAAACCAGAACTTTTGTGACAT
>CAYFTA010000105.1:0-3634 GCA_964346015.1 uncultured Muribaculaceae bacterium
AGCCCTCAGCCAGGCCCTCATCAGCCTCCAGCGCGTAAAAGAAGGCCTCCAAAACAGCATCTCCGGCGACTTCCTGGCCCAGGACATCCGCGAAGTACTCCACTACATCGGCAGCATCACCGGTCAAATCTCCACCGACGAAATACTGGGCAACATCTTCAAGCACTTTTGTATCGGAAAATGAAGTAGCTTCTTTTGCTTAGTTAACACCTTCTTATACTGATACTTATACTATTTTTAGCTTCTTTTATTTGTTGCTAATCTGTTACTGATAGAAACAAAACCGTTTCTACCAACAAGTTTTCAGATTGAGCAGAGAAAACATGTTACATATAGATACATTCTGATACTACCAGATACCTCATGATGCATGTTTCTCGAAAAAGGAAACGTCATGAGCAGCAACATTCAAATACCTAAGACTTGTCAGAACTGTGGTAAAGTATTTACCGCAAAGACTACTGTCACTAAGTTTTGCAGTCATAGGTGTGCTTCACAGAATTACAAGAAGCGTAAACGTGAAGAGAAGATTCAGGAAGTTGCCCCTATTGTAGTTCAACAGGTTCAATTCAATCAGGAACAACTCAAAGAGAAGGAGTTCCTCAGCATTAAAGAAGCTTGCTTTCTTATCGGAGCAAGCAGAATGACCCTGTACAGACAAATCAAACAAGGGACTATTCAAGTTGCCAAGCTCGGCAGACGTACCATTATTAAAAGGTCAGAAATTGAAAAACTCTTTGTATCATGAAGGTAACACTAAGAAAACGCAACCAGGGCGGCAAGACAAGCTTATACCTCGACTACTACCATAAGGGTAAGAGAAAGACGGAATACTTAAAGCTATACCTTGACCCCAATCCTAAATCTAAGGATGAACGAGAACTCAACAAGAAAACCCTACAACTTGCTGAGACGATAAGGGCACAACGCCAAATAGAAATTCAAAATGGCATTTACGGATTCCGAGATAATGAGAAGATGAAAGGCAGCTTCCTTGCCTACATTGAATTACTATCAGAGAAACGTTCAGGAAGCTCAGGAAACTACGGAAATTGGAAGAGTATGCTGAAGCACTTAAAAGCTTTCGCAGAACCCAAAGTAACCTTTGCAGAAGTGGATAAGAAGTTTGTGCAGGACTTCAAAGAATATCTCGATAATGAAGCCATAGCGCACAGCAATCAGGGCTTAGAGGGTGTAATTTAAACTCTGTCCAGAATTTGAAAA
The DNA here is from genome assembly GCA_964346015.1 of uncultured Muribaculaceae bacterium. Lineage (GTDB taxonomy): Bacteria > Bacteroidota > Bacteroidia > Bacteroidales > UBA932 > Cryptobacteroides. Next base: position 1,225 of record CAYFTA010000105.1, read on the forward strand.
TTACTAATTTTGGACCTCATGACACATTACGAAAAGGAAAGTCCCGAATACCGGGCTATGCGCGATCTTGCATTATCTCAATTACTGAGCGGAAAATCATTAACAAGCAATGGCGGGGTTTTTGCTCCCATCATCAAGGAATTTTTAGAAAGCGTCCTTGCCGCTGAAATGGAAGTGTTTTTAGATGAAGATCAGCGTGCTGATGGCAATAAACGTAATGGGAAAGGGTCAAAAACCCTTAAGACCATTGCAGGAGAAGTAACAATTGACACGCCAGCAGACCGGCACAGCAATTTTGAACCCGAGATCGTAAAAAAGCGTCAGCGGATTTTGGCAGACAATCTGGCTCCTCAAATCATTTCCCTTTAAGGTAGGGGGGGGGTGAGTCTAAGGGATATATCGGCTCAGCTAAAAGAAATGTACGATACAGAAGTATCGGCAAGTTTGCTAAGTGAAATTACCGATCGTATTATTCCTCAAGTGGAAGCCTGGCAAAGTCGACCACTGGATGCTGTCTACCCAATCGCCTGGCTTGACGCAATACATTATAAAGTAAGGGACGAAGGGAAAGTTGCCAGCAGAGCTATATATAATGTTTTGGCTATCAACAAGGAGGGCAAAAAGGAGCTTATTGGAATGTATGTTTCAGAAAGTGAAGGGGCTAAGTTCTGGCTGTCGGTTTTGACCGATCTTAAGAGCCGTGGAGTCAAAGATGTACTGATTGCATGCACCGATAACTTATCTGGTTTTTCCGAGGCCATATTGAGCATCTTTCCTAATACAGAGATCCAAAAATGTGTAATCCACCAAATCCGTAACTCCTTGAAATATATCGCATCCAAGGATAAGGCGACCTTCATGAAAGATCTCAAAAGAGTCTACCGTGCGGTTAGTAAAGCTGAGGCAGAAAGAGAGCTTGAAGAATTGGAGCAGAAATGGGATAAAAAATACCCCATAGTAATACGTTCATGGAAAAACAACTGGCCCGAACTTTCGGTTTATTTCAAATATGATGAGCCTATTAGAAAGTTGATCTACACTACAAATGCTGTAGAAGGCTTCCATCGCCAGGTACGAAAAGTTACCAAAACCAAGGGAGCTTTTACCAGTGATATGGCATTAATGAAGCTAATCTATTTAACGACAGAAAATGCTGCAAAAAAGTGGACCAAACCCTTACCCAATTGGGCACTAACCTTCCAGCAATTATGCATTCATTTTGACGGGAGATTAAATCCTGATATCTAACATCCAAAACCCTGAAAGCAAATATAGGTCGCCCTTAGAACCTGTCAAGGGTATATAAACAGCCTCGTTCCTCGGCTGCCCTTGACAGAACCTAACGGCTTTCCCAAAGAGGCTTTCAAGAATTGGATGAAAGAAAAAATATGAGTTAATTTAAACAACTAAAAATAGGACCGGACAGAGTTAATTTTACACTCCTGATTAAAATATAGGAATGATATGTTTATTTCAACCTTAAGCTAAATATGTACACCTTCCATTCCATAAAAGAGTTACTCAATGCTCTAGTTCTAGGAAAAGATTTGCTGGGGGAAATGTTTGGCAAACGAAAATCGTTTGATTACCGTTACGACCAGGCTATTGAGTTGATGGAAGAAAGCAAGGTAGATTCCTTAATTGAGAAAGGGATTATTATTCGAAATGGCCGTTATCTGGAAATCGAAGACCAGTTGCTTTCATTTTTTGAGCAAATACTTGATGTTAACGAGGAAATTAACATCTCTCTTATTACTGAGCATATCACCTTGTTAAAGGAGAATATTGATTACTATTTGGCAGAAGATAGTGAGCACCGAAAATATAAATATCTCAAATCAGTAAAGGGCTCTCTGCGTAAGATGGGGTTTATTTGTTTACGTAATATTGTTGACCTTAACCGGAATATCGATAATACCTTTAAAACAGAACCCAACTATAAGATTAAAATAAAGAAGCTTGAAAATTACGACCAACGCAGAATTGACATCAAGAAGCTTATAGCAGTTACGGAACAATTTATAACGGAAGACGAACTTACTTTTTTTGCAACAGCCAAAGATGATGAATTAAACCACGTTACCACAGAATTAAGGTTGCAGCTGCAAGAAGCACGCCATAACCTGATTGAAACAGAGAAACAAATCATCGATTTTCTGAACCAGGTAAAACACCAAAGTAAACTTATCGAAAAAATTCGTCAAGTTAAGTATTTAAAAGACCAATTTGAACTAGAAAGCAAATCGGATTTTGTTAAGCTACTTAACAAAATGAATCCGGTGGCGTTCGAAAACAGGCCTGTTTTTCCGGTAAAACTTTCGTTAGATATCTTACAGGATGACGATACTTATGAAATAATTAAAGCGCTAAGCAAAAAAATTAAAAGTACCGTTAAATTAAAAGTACCACT
>CAYFTA010000106.1:0-3629 GCA_964346015.1 uncultured Muribaculaceae bacterium
ATGGGTAATGCTTTTACAGCTCTGGGAGGAGATCTTGGAGCTGTAGATATTAACCCAGCTGGTTCTGCTGTTGCAAATTATTCACAGTTCAGTATTACACCTGCATTGACTATAGGCATAAACACTGCACAAGGGACTCCTGATAGATATGACAATTTTCCATATTTCCAAAATAAAATGAGAAATAGTCGTGCTAAGTTTGATATTCCAAATATTGGCTTTACATTTAATTGGAAAACAAAGAGAACCCGAGGGGTTAAAAACTTTAGTTTTTCTTTTTTAAGTAATACAACAAATACTTTTAGTGACAATCTTTATGCAAAAGGTACCAACAGTACAACTTCTTACTTAGGTTCATTAGCTGAAGGGGCATGGCTTCTTGACGACAATGATTTTTATAATTTAATTGGTGATGGTACAAAATGGAACGCTCCATGGTCATATGCTGCAGGATATCCATATTTGTTTACAGAATTAACTGATGATGAAAATAATATAATTGGATTTATTGGTGCAACTGAAAAAACAGATGCTCAAGGAAATAAATATCTTGCTGGAGACATTCGACAAGCCTTTGAAAGAAAAGTAAGTGGAAGCAAAGCGAGTTATGTATTTAACTTTGGTATGAATATTAATGATTTTGTTTATTTGGGAGCCAATCTTGGTTTAAGTTCAATAAATTATATTTCTACTGAAGTATTTAAAGAAGAAGCTATCAACCCAAACGAATTTGAACTAGTGTTTGTTGATGATGAAGGCAATAGTAGTAGTGCTTATTTTTATAATGCAACGATAAAAAATTATTTAAATGTTTCAGGTTCAGGGATATATGGAAAATTTGGTATAATTGTAAATCCATTTAAGGGATTTAGAATAGGTGCAGCTCTACAAACCCCTACACTTAACAATATTACTGAAAAGTACACTTTAGATGCTTTTTCTTCGTATTCTGATGGAAATTTCGAGTCTAAGAGTCCAGAAGGAAAAGTCAAATACACATTTAGAGAACCTCTTAGAGCGAATTTTGGTGTAGCTTATACTTTTGGAAATAGAGGACTTGTAAGTTTGGATTATGAAGTTCAGGCATATAAAAATATGAAGTTCAATCCAGGAGACTTGGATAGTTTCAATGATTTTTCTCAACAAAACTCTGATATAAGAGAATTTCTAAAATCTGGACAAAATCTAAGACTTGGTGGTGAGTTTAAACCAATCTCAGCCTTAGCACTTCGTGCGGGTTATGGCTTAATATCTCCTGCTGAAAAAGGCTCTAAAGCTTGGACAAATAATGCATCTTTAGGACTTGGCTTTAGTAGTAAAGGCTCTTTCTTTGCTGATTTGGCTGTAAGAGGAACTTTCTACAATGCAGAATATATAATGCCTTATGAGGATTATGTATTTGAAGTAGATAAAAATACTGGAGATTATCTAACAGATGATAATGGATTCTTACTAATTAATCCTGATTATCTTGCTCCAGAAATTAAGTCAGTAAAACAACTTTGGAAAGTATTCCTAACAATAGGATTTAGATTTTAGAGGCTTGTAGATTAGCTTGATAAGATGGCTTTAAGCTACGAAGCAAGTATAAAATACTGTCAGGACCCTCATTAAATAATAGGTCCATGATTGAAAGATTTGAAATGTAACCGTGCTTTTGAGCAAAGACTTGAAAGTACGGTTTTTCTATGCCTAGGTCTTTTAAAATATTATTCTTTTTCTTAGGATGAATTATATCTCTATAATCTTTGCCATATTGTTGTCCATCTTTGCTATACTCAGTTGTTAACTTTAAATCTACAGATAACATTAATTTTTTTATAAAGAATTTTATCAATTGTAAATTCAGGTCAAAAAGTTTTTCATACTTTTTATCTAAAATGGCAAAAAACTCATCTGAATAATATTCAAAATAGGCTGAATTCCTATAAGCCGAAACTATTGCCCTTTTATGGTTTAGAATCCAATCTTCAGAATAATCAATTTTGATTTCTGTAATTGGAATTTTATGAGTTCCACCCTCATGGAGTATAGGATAAGATAAATTAAGGGGTCCTTCTGATGCATATATGGTACAACGATTTCTCCAAGTTTGCTTTTGGAAATTTTCTTTCGCTTCGATCCAAACTAATGAAGAAGAGATGGTTTTATCTTCAGACATAACCATCTCTTGTGCCATAAGGGCAAAATATTCAATAGGTGGCATATAAGCCACTGACAATAAAATTGACACTATTCGATATCGCCTTTTGTACTTGCAATATTACCACGAACAATACCTCTTTTAGAAGAGCGTATAAAATTAAGAATTGTATCCCTTTCTTCTGATTGAGGGAATCCAGATTCAATTTTTGAACATGCATCACTTACATTCATTCCACCAAAATAAACGATATCATACATATCCTTAATATTTCTAATCTGGTCGGAAGTAAAACCTCTTCTACGAAGTCCTACAATATTAATTCCAGCATAAGTTAAAGGATCTCTACCACAAAGAATATAAGGTGGAATGTCTTTATTAATCTTTGATCCACCACCAACCATTGCATGTGCTCCAATTTTTGAGAATTGATGAGCAACAGTGCTACCACCAATAATAGCCCAATCATCAATATCAGTTTCACCTGCAATACCAACATAGCTTACTAAAATACAGTTGTTTCCAACTTTACAGTCATGAGCAACATGGGTGTAGGACATTAAAAGAGTATTATCGCCTATTTTAGTAACTCCCCTACCACTTGCTTTTGTACCTCTATTAATAGTAACGCATTCACGGACAGTTACATGATTACCGATTTCTACATAAGTGACTTCTCCATCAAATTTGAGATCTTGTGGAATTGCACCGATGACAGCTCCAGGATAAACAGAACAGTGCTTGCCCATTTTTACATAATCAAAAATTGTTGCATGAGGAAAGATTTGGGTTCCCTCGCCTATTTCAACGTTTTCAGCAATATATGCATATGGACCGACCTCTACGCCAGCGCCTAATTTTGCATTAGGATGAACCGTTGCTAATGGATGTATATTTGCCATATTAATTTATTTTATTTTATTTCTCACTTGCTTTGCCATCTGAGTGTTTATGGTATGTCCTGCTTTTTCTGCCGTAATTTTTGCCTTTAAAAAGCCTCCACATAGCCTTAAATCACCAATAAGATCCACAAGCTTGTGCCTTGCACACTCATTTGGAAAGCGAAGTTGTAGATTACTTAAATACCCGCTCTCTTCCACTTCTAAAATGGGAACATTAAAAAGCGAAGACATCTTTTCTAATTGCTCAGGTGTAACTGGATGTTCAACGATAACAATTGCATTATCTACATCCCCTCCTTTAACGAGATTGTTGTTATAAAGAAACTCAATCTCATGGAAAAACACAAAAGTCCTACTTACTCCGATTTCTTCTGCATAGACAATATCCTTGTTCCATTCTGCCGTTTGTATTCCCAGGACCCTCGAATTAAAATCGATTTTAATATTATATGAGAACTCCTCAGCTGGCTCTAAACGAACAAAAGATCCCTTTGCATCATTTCTTACTTCTATAACTTCATCAATTTCAATATACTTTCTTGGGGCATCTTGCTCTTGAAACCCGTCTGCCCATATTTTTTCGA
>CAYFTA010000107.1:0-2225 GCA_964346015.1 uncultured Muribaculaceae bacterium
TTTGCATAGACCTAAATCCATACAAATATAGTGATGTTTTAAATAAATGCCGTCAAAAAGTTTTATATTTGTGATTGCCAAAAATTGTCATGCTGAGGAACGTAGCGACGTGGCTATCTCCACAAAGAAGTGATATAAATAAAACGATATGAAATACAGAAATTTAACAGCTGCCGAGATTGATGTGATGAAGGCAAATATGTGCTCGGCAGGGGATTGGTCGAAGATACTAGTTGCAGAAGATTTTACTCCTGAAAACATATTCTATACTCGCTTTTCAGGTGATATACGGCTCGGAACTTTCAATAAAGAGTTCGAGCTAGCAGGTGGGATGAAGAAACATTCTGGTTTATATTATGTTACATTACATAATGTGAAGGTTGGAAATGATTGTTGTATTGAGAATGTGAAGAATTATATAGCTAATTATGATATTGGAGATAGTACTTTCATTGAAAATATTGATATAATTTTAACTGATGGTCCTTCTTCTTTTGGAAATGGAGTGGATGTAGCCGTTATGAGTGAGACTGGGGGACGTGAGGTGAAGATTTTTGATAAGCTTTCAGCTCAGCAGGCTTATATTATGGCTCTCTATAGGCATAGGCCTAAACTTATTTGCAAAATGAAAGCTATGGTTTTGGACTATGTTAATGAGGTGACTTCGCATAGAGGGACAATAGGCTCGCATGTAACGATTGTGGATTCAGGTTATATTAAGAATGTAAAGATTGGGGATTATACTAAGATTGAGGGGTCAGCAAGGTTGAAGAATGGAAGTATAAATAGCACGAAGGATGCTCCAGTGAAGATAGGTGTGGGCGTGGTTGCAGATGATTTCATTATTTCAAGTGGTTCTTCTGTGGTTGATGGAGTGAGTTTATCTAAGTGTTTTGTGGGTCAGTCTTGTAAATTGCGTCATAATTATTCGGCTTTTAATTCTTTGTTCTTTAGTAATTGCCAAGGATATAATGGTGAAGCTTGTTCAATTTTTGCTGGGCCTTTCACTGTAACCCACCATAAGTCAACGCTTTTGATTGCAGGGATGTTTTCATTTATGAATGCAGGTTCGGGTTCAAATCAAAGTAATCATATGTATAAGTTAGGTCCTATCCATCAGGGAATTATGGAAAGGGGAGCTAAAACAGCTTCAGATTCGTACATTCTCTGGCCAGCCAAGGTGGGTGCTTTTTCTTTGGTTATGGGTAGACATATGCATAATCAAGATACTTCGGATTTGCCTTTCTCTTATTTAATAGAGCAAGATAATGTGAGTTATATTGTGCCAGGAGCTAATTTAAAAAGTGTCGGAACTATCCGTGATGCACAGAAATGGCCTAAGCGAGATGAGCGTGTCCCTAGTCAGAATCTTGATTGTGTAAATTATAATTTGCTAAGCCCATATACTATCAGAAAGGTGTTGAATGGTTTGGCTATTTTGCATCGTTTGGAGGAAATATCGGGGCATTCTTCTGAGGAATATACCTATCAAAGTGGCAAGATTAAGAGATCTTCTTTGTTGAATGGGATGAAGTACTATACAGTGGTAATTCATAAGTTTTTAGGGAATTCTTTGATTTCTCGTTTGACCTCGGGTTCTTCAGATTCTTCAGGTGGTGTTGGTCCTTGTGGTTCATTTTCATCTGTGGCAGAGATGCAGGCAGCTTTAGTCCCTAATATTTCTGAAGGTTCTGGTAAATGGGTAGATATTGCTGGAATGATTGCACCTTGGGGAGTAATTGATATTTTGTTATCTGATGTGGAGTCAGGTCGTATTGCCTCGGTGGATGCATTGCAATCTGCTTTTGCGTCTATCCATGCAAACTATTATACCTATGAATGGACTTGGGCTTATGAGGTAATTAAGGAATTTTATGGTGTGGATTTGTCTTCTGCTTCTGTTGATGTTTTGGTGGATTTGATTGAGAAATGGAAGAAATCTGTGGTTTGGCTTGATGAAATGTTGTTGGAAGATGCCCGCAAGGAGTTTACCCTTAGCGCAATGACTAGTTTCGGTGCAGACGGTGGCAAAGAAGAGAGAGAACTGGATTTTGTAGAAGTTCGTGGCGCTTTATTCGAATCTGATCCATTTGTCATTATGCTTCATGACCATATTGCTAAGAAGTCTGCTTTAGGGGATAGTACGATTGCAATGCTGAGAGCGTTGAAGTAACTTATTTTGCCATGAAGGCGAAAATTCGATTGAATTTTGTACTTCGCGAGCA
>CAYFTA010000107.1:2325-3554 GCA_964346015.1 uncultured Muribaculaceae bacterium
TTTTGTACTTCGCGAGCATGTAAAAGGAGAAAAATATTGAGAAATGTTCGCGACTCCGATGGATTTGGTGTTTTGTCGGACTCGTGGACACGAGAAATAATGTATTAATCAAAAATGAAAATGAAATACAATTTTGATAATGAAGTTTGTAGGAAGGGGACGGGATCTATAAAGTGGGATGCGTTGGAAAAAGTTTATGGAAAGGAGGATTTGCTGCCGTTGTGGGTGGCTGATATGGATTTTGAGACACCTGATTTTATTATGGATGCTTTGCGAAAGCGTCTTGAACATCCTGTTTTGGGCTATACTTTGGTTCCTGACTCGTACTATGAGTCGATTATTGCTTGGCAAAAGAGGCGTAATGATTGGGAGATTAGTCGTGAGCAGGTGACTTATATACCAGGGATTGTTAAAGGGATTGCAATGGCAATTCAAGCCTTTACAATGCCTGGTGATAAGATTATAGTGCAACCGCCAATTTACCATCCATTCCATTTACTGCCACAAGCTGCTGGTAGGGAAGTCGTGTGGAATCCATTGAAGCCTATTTATAAAGAAGACAACTATAATGTTTCAGCTTTTGATGCTCAAGGTATTACTAATGATAAAATTCAGAACGAAGAACTCATTATTGGAAAAGATAGATTGTATAAATCACATGGTACCCTAGTAGGTTATGAGATGGATTTTGAGCAATTGGAGGAGGTTATTCCTGGGGCGAAAATCTTACTTTTGAGTAATCCACATAATCCTGCGGGTGTCGTTTGGTCGGCCGAGCAACTTGCTAAATTGGCTTCTATATGTCATAAGCATGGTGTAGTGGTGATTTCTGATGAGATCCATTCAGATATGACTTTGTTTGGACATAAACACATTCCTTTTGCTAGGGTAAGTCGTGAGGCAGCTGAGTGTTCAATCACTTTTACTTCGCCTTCAAAGACTTTCAATATTGCTGGCGTTGTGACTTCATATGCAGTCGTTGTGAATCCTGAATTGCGTGAAAAATTCTACGGATATCTTGAGACTGGCCATTTGGATAGGCCACATATGTTTGCCCCAATTGCAGTGGAAGCAGCATATACTTATGGAGATGCTTGGTTGAAGCAGATGTTGAAATATGTTGAAGATAATGCTATGTTCGTGGAGGAGTTTTTGGCTGAGCGTATTCCACAGATTAAGGCTTTGAGGCCGCAGGCATCATTCTTAGTTTGGCTTGATTGTAGGGGGCT
>CAYFTA010000108.1:0-3483 GCA_964346015.1 uncultured Muribaculaceae bacterium
TATACAAAAGCTAAGAATAAAATAATATAAAATAACTATTTTTAAATCTCCAATAACTTAAATTTAGAGAGTTCCTTACAATCTTGAATAGCCTCAAATTTGCAATGAAATTCCCCTTGTGTTATATTGAAAAGGAGGAAATTGAATATCAAATAAATTGCGTCGCTGAGTTCTTAATGTAAGAAGCGGGAGAACCAATTAACTGGGGTGAATCAAATTTTTGAGGGGCTACCCTTTAGTCCTAATCCGTCAGCTTACCTCGTAAGCGCTAGAAGGGTGTCATATTGTGCTAATTTAAGGCTATGGTGCTCCATAGCCTTTTTGTTTTTTTATTTTAGTATTTTAATGTGTACTCTTTAATATATCGTAATTTGTAATGAATTCTTTTCATTTGGTAAAAACACAAATATTAAAGGATGGTGTAAAAATGAAAAAATTAATAAGTGTTTTTCTACTAGTAGGAATAATTTCATTGGCATTGGTAGGATGCTCAGGTGGAGGCTCTGAAGAAAATAAAGAAATCAGTTTTGCAGATGCTGGCTGGGACAGTATAAGATTTCATAATGCTGTCGCAGGGACAATCCTTGAAGAACTTTATGGATACTCATGGAGCGAGGTTACTGGTTCAACACCTGTAACACATCAAGGTTTATTGTCAGGCGAAATAGATGCCCATATGGAAATCTGGTCTGCTAATATTGCTTCCTATGAAGAAGATAAGGCTGCAGGCAGATTCCAAGAATTAAGTACAAACTTTGATGACAATTATCAAGGTTTTTATGTACCAAGATATATTATTGAAGGGGATGCTGAAAGAGGCATTGCAGCAAGTGCTCCAGACTTGAAATTTGTAGAAGATTTAAGAGAATATGCTGATGTATTTCCAGATGACGAAAACCCAAGTAAGGGAAGGGTATATGGAGCTATACCTGGTTGGGAAGTAGACCAAATTATGAACAAAAAATATCTTCATTATGGATTAGATGAAAACTTTATCTATTTCAGACCAGGATCAGAAGCTGCATTAGCTACAGCTATAACCTCTGCATATGAAAAAGGAGAACCTATTGTTGCATATTATTGGGAACCAACATGGCTTTTAGGTATGTATGATATGGTACTATTGGAAGACGCGCCTTATAATCCTGACACTTATTTAAATGGAGAAACTGAATTACCAGCTGTAAATGTAACTATTGGTGTTAGCAATGCATTTTATGAAGAAGGTAATGAAGAAGTTATTGCTTTTTTAAGCAAGTATAGTACATCAAGTGCATTGACTTCTGAAGGTTTAGCATATATGCAAGAAACAGGAGCGGACTATATTGAAACAGCAAAATGGTTCTTAACCGAACATAGTGAATTATTAGATGAATGGCTTGATGCTGAAGATGCACAAGCTATGAAAGACTTTTTAAATAATTAGGAAGAAAACAATGGATTGGTTATATAACTTTCCACTTAAAATATCAATAGACTTAGAAGCAATTGATAATGCTGTTAAAGCTTTTAGTGTTAAATATAATGATTTTTTTAGTGTTATTAAGAAAGGTTTATCTAACTTTGTAGGCTCTATTAATGATGTATTAGATTTTATACCTTGGCTTGTACTGGTGCTTTTTGTAGTGATTGTTACCTGGAGAATATCTGGTAAAATTAGAAACGGATTATTATATGGCCTTATGCTCTTTTTAATCGGTGCTGTAGGCCTATGGAGCTTGATGATTGAGACTTTGTCAATAATTATTGCATCTGTAATAATTGCCTTGTTATTAGGCTTCCCAATAGGAATATTAGCATCTACAAGTGATAGATTTGATAGAATTATCCGACCAATTTTAGATACTATGCAGACTATGCCTGTATTCGTATACCTTATACCTGCAATGATGCTCTTTGGATTAGGTAAACCACCAGCAGTTATTGCTACTACTGTATATGCCATAGTGCCTATGATTCGTTTAACAAATCATGGGATAAGACAAATTGATAAAGAAGTCGTAGAAGCTTCTTTAGCCTTTGGATCTACAAAAATGCAATCTTTAATTAAAGTTCAAATTCCACAGGCACTTCCTACAATAATGACAGGGGTCAATCAAACGCTTATGATGGCAATGTCTATGGTTGTTACTACATCAATGATTGGTGCATCAGGTTTAGGTATGGAAGTTCTAATTGCTGTAAACCGTGTTGAAATGGGTAGAGGATTAGTTTCCGGTATTGCTGTTGTTATTATAGCAATTATCTTAGACAGAATTACCCAAGGATTAATTCAACGTAGCGAGGTGGGATCTGATGGAGAATAATAATAATATAATATTAAATGTAGAGAATTTATCAAAAATTTACGGATCTGGAAAGAACGAAGCAATAAAGTTAAGAGAATCAGGAGCCGATAAAGATTCTATTTATAAAAAAACTGGTGCAACTATCGCTTTATGGAATGTATCTCTAGATATCAAAAAAGGAGAAATCTTTGTAATAATAGGTTTATCAGGTTCAGGTAAATCAACATTAGTAAGATGTTTTAATCTGTTAAACAAGCCTACATCCGGAAAGGTTTTTTATGAAGGTCAAGATATAGGTAAATATGATAAAAAAGAACTTAATGATTTTAGAAGAGATAAAATATCTATGGTATTCCAAAATTTTGGACTTATGTCTCATAGAAATGTATTAGGAAATGTAGAATATGGCTTAGAGGTTAAAGGTGTAAATAAAGAAGAACGACATAAAAAGGCCAATGAAATGATATCTATGGTAGGATTAGATGGATATGATGACGAACCAATAAGTAGTTTATCAGGGGGAATGAAACAAAGGGTAGGACTTGCACGTGCACTAGCAAATGATCCCGAAATCCTTCTTATGGATGAACCTTTTTCAGCCCTTGACCCATTAGTAAAAAAAGATATGCAATTCGAATTATTATCTATACAAAGAAAGTTAGATAAAACCATTGTCTTTATTACACATGATATAAACGAAGCATTTAAACTAGGAGATAGAGTTGCTATAATGAAGGATGGGGAAGTTATACAGGTTGCTACACCAGAAGAAATGAGTTCAAAGCCTGCTGATGATTATGTAAAACAATTTATCGATAGTGCTGATAAAACTCAAGTTATAAGTGTGAGAAATGCAATGTCTACACCTAATAGTATTGTTAGGCTTAAGGATACACCTAATTATGCAAAAAATATTATGAGAAATAACAAGGTTTCCTCAGCATATGTAGTTGGTGAAAAAATGAGATTCGAAGGTGTTATCACTATTGATGATGCAATTAAAGCTAGTAAAGAACAGTTATCAATTTCAGATGTGTTAATTACTGATACATATACTGCAACTCCAGATGCATTAATAAATGATATAATAGATATTGCTGCAAAGACAAGATTTCCTATAGCTGTTATAGATGAAAATGACAAAACACTAAAGGGAATTATATCTAAAGCAGATGTTCTATCATCAATTCAATAG
>CAYFTA010000109.1:0-3460 GCA_964346015.1 uncultured Muribaculaceae bacterium
TGCTGCCTCATAATCAGTAAAAAAATACTGAACTCCCTTAACTAATTTACCTGCAGAACTTCCTGAAAATGGTTTATAATATATGGTACGGAACTCTACACCTGGCAACTCATAACTATCCAAGCGCGATTTTAATCTTTCTGGGTTTATCCACTCTGCACCAAAAACTTGAAATGGAAGAGTGTAGCCAATACCAATATTTAAAAATCCATAGAGCTCCCCACAAATTCCTGCAGATGCATAAGAAATTGCAGTTGAAGCGTAAGGTATATTTGGAGAAGGCAGAACCCAAGGTAAACCAGTGTCGTCATATAACATATCACGCTTCCAACCTTCCATAGGAACCACTGTAAGCCTACATTTCGCAGGTTCCTGATTTCCTAACTGTCCCCTATTCATCCCTTCCTCATTAATCATTATAGCCAGTTCACCAACTGTTAGTCCGTAGACATAAGGAATTTTATATTGGCTCACGAAAGAGTGAAAACCATCCTCAACATAGTTGCCTTCTACTTTCAAACCACCTAGCGGATTAGGCCTATCCAAGACCACAACCTCTATCCCTAGTTCCCCACAAGCTTCCATCACTAAGCCTAGTGTGCTAATATATGTATAGGAACGTACTCCAACATCTTGAATATCGTAGACCATAAGTTCTATACCTTTTAACATCTCCTTGGTTGGCTTCCTTGTGGCTCCATAAATGGAATAGACTGGCAAACCTGTAGCTTCATCTATAGAATCGTCAATTTTATCTCCCGCATAAACATCGCCACGAACACCGTGCTCCGGTCCATATAGTGCAACTAGGTCAAAGCCTTGCGCATTGTATAAAATATCAATCGTAGAACGAAGATTTCTATCTACACCACTAGGATTAGTCACTAGGCCCACTTTTTTGCCTTTGAGAACACTAAAATTATTATTTTCTAAAACTTCTATACCAGTTAAAACCCTAGGTTCTACTTGGGCTCTAGAATAAAAAGCCGTTATAAACAAACAAAAAATTAGTACTAGTACTCGCATTTTAGTAATTAAATAGCAGTGACCCTACCAGCAAATAATATGTTATCAGTTGTAGTGTCAGCTATGAATAAGTAGAAAGGTCTATCAACAATCATATATCTTGCACTTGGAACTCCTAAAGAAGTCTTGCTAACCATAATAGCTGTTACGGCAGCTGCTTCTGAACCTTTTTCATCCACTTCTAAAAAAGTCTTTTGGAGGACCTGTGATACACTAACTTTTTCCGATGTCATCCTAGAAAAATCTGCATCTTTTCTAAATGCAGCTTGGATACCCATTGAATGTAAAGTTGGTTCTAAAGAAATAAGATAATCTATTTTTAATTTTGGAAAACTTAAACTGATTCTCTCTGGAGACAACGCAGACTTCGCCTCTAAATATCCAGCCTCATTAAGATATTTATGTAAATCTGATGCTTTAACTTTTGGTGAAGGTAAAACAACATACATTGCATAACGTCCACCTTTATATGGCAGTTCAACTAGTTGATTACCAGCAAATTCAGCATATCTTAACACTGTTGTTTGATTCATGAAGTCTACTTCTTTATCGCCTTTCACGGAATGGAAAATTGATTTATTAGTAGCAAACTCTCTAAACGGCATTTCCCACGGCGCCTTAAAATATAGAGCATTAGCCAAAATCATTACAACACTTGGATCAATTGTCTCTAATATTGAGTTAATTTTCCCTTCTGTATTATCTGAACACCACTTGTTAATTTCCTGAACAGTGGAAGGATCAGCAAAGTGCCTAGTAGCAGCTACTGCGGAATAATTTTTCTCCAAGAAATTCATATAGTTCTTCTTAACCTGAAAATTCTTGTCAAGCCAAACCGAATTTGAAGATTTAACTATTACACTGTCATTAGCTCCCAAATCTTCATTTGCAAAATCACAATAATTTAACGCCTTCTGAAGTTCTGCTAACGTTTCACCTTCAGCACCTTGAGTTAACATAGATAAAGCCACTCCTGCACTATATGGTGAGACAAATACAGTTTCATCATCTTTAGATTGCTCTAAAACAGCTCTAAAGAAATTCATTGAAAATGCTAATTTTGATTCAGGCTCTGATTCCTGAGATTGCTTTGGCGAACACGCAAATAAAACGACGCTCAAAAGCAATATTAAACTTAAATTCTTTTTCATTTTTTACCAAATTTTGGATCTACTTTAATACTAAAAATTACAGCTACAGTTACTAAGCAAGCAGCCATAACCACCCAAAAGAAATTCACATAGCCAAGACTCTCCTGCAAATACCCGGCCACCATTCCTGGTAACATCATACTTAAAGCCATAAATGCTGTACAGAGTGAGTAATGAGCTGTTTTAAATTCTCCTTCTGAAAAATATATTAAATATAACATATAAGCAGTAAAACCAAAGCCATAGCCAAATTGATCCAAAGCCACACAACCACCTATAAGCCATAAATTTTCAGGTTGCAATATACTTAAAAATACAAAACAAAGGCAAGGAAGAGTAAGGCTTAAAGCCATTGGCCATAGTGATTTTTTCAATCCCCATTTTGAAGCAAATATCCCTCCTAGAATCCCCCCAAGTGTTAGAGCAATAATACCAATGGTGCCATAAATTAAGCCCACACTTGTTGTAGATAAACCTAAACCTCCTCTAGAAATAGGATCCAATAAAAAGGGATTTATCATTTTCAAAAGCAAGGCCTCTGGCAAACGATATAAAAGCATGAATAAAATTGCCACTAAAACTTGCTTTTTCTTAAAGAAACTTATGAATATTTTACGAAAATCATCAAGAATTTGCCTAGCTGTTAAGACGTTGTGACGTTGAACATCTTCCTTTGGTTTAGGTAAAGCAAAACTATGATAAATAGTTAAAGCTGCAAATAGAACTGCTGTTATAACTAAGCTTAGCTTCCAGGCAATCGGTATATCCCCTAATCTAGTTTCTAATAGTCCTGCAACAACTACTAAAACACCTTGACCAAATAATGAGGAAAGTCTATAAAAAGTACTTCTTATACCCACGAAGAATGATTGTTCATGCTGATTTAAGGCCAACATATAAAATCCATCGGCTGCAATATCATGAGTGGCAGAGGCTAAAGCTGTAATCCAAAATAAAATAAGACTAATGCTAAAGATAGATATGCTTACTACCGAACTTTCTATCAATTCTGCAGAAGGATGTGGTAATGATAAGGCTAATAACGCAAAAGATATAGACATTAGAATCTGTGTTGCTATTATCCACCATCTCTTTGTTTTGATTATATCTACAAAGGGGCTCCATAGTGGCTTAATTACCCAGGGTAAATATAAAAGACTGGTATAGAGGGCCATTTCTCCTTTTGGCATCCCCATTCGAGTAAACATAATCACAGAAATATTGTTTACTACAAAATACGGAACACCCTCTGCAAAATACAGAGTTGGAACCCACCACCAAGG
>CAYFTA010000110.1:0-3441 GCA_964346015.1 uncultured Muribaculaceae bacterium
TGCTGTACCCCTTTAAAACAAAATGAGACAAGCTATCCTAACCTCTGTCGCTGATACTGGGCACGAAGTGGCTAGTTGACCCCACAGAAGGACTTCGTGTCTTTGTCAAAAAAATATTTCACAATATTCCCAAATTTCAGTTATCTTAGTGCCCTAATAGATTCAAGAAATAACTTTCTAAAACTTCTAATATGGTCAAGATTTATTGTGTCAATACCAAGACTACGAAGACCTTCATTGAGGGGACAAACTTAATGGATATGCTTCCTGAGTTTAATATTAAAAGTGAATATCCAATTTTATCTGCTAAAGTAAACAATGTTAGTCAAGGTCTTAAATATAGGGCTTTTAATAGTAGGGAGGTTGAATATTTAGATTTTAGAAATTATACAGGAAGAACAGTTTATTGTAGCTCTCTTGGTTTTTTATTGACAAAAGCTGTAATGGATATTCTCCCGAAATCCAAAATAACTCTTCGCAGGCCTATCTCAAAGGGTTACTATTGTACTATAGATAAAAAGGATGGCACTGCTTTAAGTTCAGAAGAATTAGAGAAAATAGTTGCTAGGATGCAAATACTAGTAGACTTAGACCTACCATTCAGACGTCATGAAGTCCGGACTGAGGAGGCTGTTTCACTTTTCAAAAAAATGGGCCGTGATGATACAGTAAAACTCCTAGAAACTACTAATGATGTCTATGTAAAATATTATACTCTAGATGGAACAGCTGATTATTATTATGATGCTTTAGTTCCAAGTACAGGCTATTTAAAAGTTTGGAGTTTAACTCCTTACAAAGAAGGACTTTTACTAAGAGTACCTAATCGTCATAAACCTGAAGAATTAGCCCCTTTTGTAGAGCAGCCTAAGACTTTTGAAATATTTTCAGAAAGCCTTGAGTGGAATAAGATTATGGGACTAGAAAATGTTGGTGATGTAAATCAAGCATGTGAAAAGGGAGAGGCGCCAGATCTTATAAAAGTAGCAGAAGCACTTCAAGAAAAGAAAATTGTTAAAATTGCAGAGGAAATAGATAAGAGAGTAAGGCAAGATAATCCTGTAAAATTAGTTTTAATTACAGGTCCAAGTAGTTCTGGCAAGTCTACTTTCTGTAGGCGTCTTAGTGTACAGCTAAAGGCTTGTGGACTTCATCCTATTTCTTTCTCCACTGATGATTATTTTGTAAATCGCCTTGATACTCCGAAGCTTCCAGATGGTTCTTATGATTTTGATAATTTTGAAACTGTTGACCATGAATATCTTCAAAATGATATTTTAAAACTTCTCAAGGGTGAAGAGGTGGAAGTACCTGAGTATAATTTTGTTACAGGTATGAGAGAGCTCAATGGTAAAAAGCTAAAATTGGAAAAAGGAACAGTGCTCTTAATTGAAGGTATTCATGCTTTGAATCCTCGCCTGACTGACAAGGTGGTAGAATCAGCAAAATATCGAATATTCATAAATACTATAACTAGCAGTTCTTTAGACAATCATAATTGTATTCTAACAAGTGATAACCGTCTTTTGAGACGTATAATGAGGGATTTTAATAAAGGTGCTTTTACTGCAAGAGAATCCATTGCCAACTGGCCGAACGTAAGAAGGGCTGAGGTTAAGTGGATATATCCTTTTCAAGAAGATGCAGATGCTTTATTTAATTCTACTTATCTAGTCGAGTTCGCAGTTTTAAGACCTTATGCGGAAAGAATTTTAATGACTGTTCCAAAAAATTGTCCAGAGTATAGTGATGCTCATAGACTTTTAAAGCTATTGAGATATTTTAATCCTGTTTCAGACAAGGATGTTCCAGCTACTTCTATGCTAAGAAGCTTTATTGGTGGTGATAGTTTATAAATCTTTAAGTCTATTTAAAAGTCTATGAAAATGAAGTTAAGTCTATGAAAATGCGTTTAGAAAATGACCCTATGGGGGCAGCAATTGCTGACTACCACAGGAAAGGCAAAGCAGGAAAACTTCGCGTATTTTCTTCTCAATTCGATGAGGATGAAATGCCAGTTGATATATTATTTAGAGATTACGAAAATATGCCTAAGCTTGAGCAAAAAGCTCTCGAACTAGCTAAAGGACGTATTTTGGATGTGGGTGCAGGGAGTGGTTGTCACGCTTTAGTCTTACAGGATATGAGAAAGGAAGTAGTAGCAATTGAGATTTCTGATTTGTCGGTTGAAGTAATGAAGGAAAGGGGAGTCTATGATGCAAGAAAGGTGGATTTCTATGATCCTAAATTTACAGAGAAGTTTGATACTATACTCATGCTTATGAATGGTTCAGGATTAATAGGAAAGATTGAAAATATGTCTGCATTTTTCAATAAAGTCAGAGACTTGCTATCTCCAGGAGGTTCTGTTCTAATGGATTCTAGCGATTTGAGATATTTATATGAAGACGAAGATGGAAACTTTGATATAGATCTTGCTGGAGATTATTATGGTGAGATTGATTATTGGATGAAATATAAAGATATTAAAGGCGAAAGTTTTGATTGCCTTTATGTAGATTTTGAAACTTTATCTTATCATGCAGAAGAAAGTGGATTCACAACAGAATTAATTGCTGAAGGCGACCATTATGACTATTTAGCTAGATTGCAAATAAAGAATCTCCATAAATAATTATATAGAACAATCTAATAATATATGAGAAGATGACGAAATTAATAATATTTGACTTAGACGGAACTTTATTAAATACAATTGAGGATATTTCAGGCTCCTGTAACTATGCTTTAGATAAATGTGGTTATCCTACTCATGATATTAAAGCTTATAGATATTTTGTGGGTTCGGGTATAAGAAACTTAATCTTAAGAGCATTACCAGAGAAGGATAGGACAGAAGAAAACGCAATAAAAGTTGAAGAACACTTTTATCCTCATTATGATATACATAAATGTGACAAAACTGCACCCTATCCTGGAATGCTGAAAGTATTGCAAACTCTACAAAAAGAGGGTAAAAAGATAGCAGTTGCCACTAACAAATATCAAGAAGGAGCAGATGGAGTTATTGAAGAATATTTCCCAGAAATTCATTTTGATATTGTTCTGGGTCAAGTGGATTCTAGGCCCATTAAACCAGCACCAGACATTGTTTATGAAGCTATGAATTCAGCTGGTGTCACTCCTGAGGAAACTATTTATATTGGTGATTCAGATATAGATATGAAAACCGGACTATCAGCAGGAGTGCGAACAGTTGGAGTAGCTTGGGGTTTTCGAGAAGAGGATGAATTGGCTGCGTATAAACCCTGGCGTATTATAAAAAATGTAGAAGATATTTTATTTCTTTAAGAAGCAGGTTTTAAGAACAATATTGGTTCCATCAATTCTGCAATCAACTTCTTCAGGATTGTCAGTAAGGCGAATACTACGAACCTTCGTTCCTCTTTTAATCACCATTGAAGAACCCTTTACTTTAAG
>CAYFTA010000111.1:0-3429 GCA_964346015.1 uncultured Muribaculaceae bacterium
AAAAAATCCGCATAATGTTATATTTTTATGCGACAACTATCTTGAAACTTTCCGTGAGTGGCAAATGAGTGGCGGAATGTGTGGCAGCTGGCGTTTTTGTTGATGCCGGCTTTTGTGATTGCTTGTTTTACTGCTCGCTGCAAAAGAGACTCGTCTATGTGCCATCTCTTGCGATTGATGGGATACTCTATATTTCACCAATGCTTGACTGCTATAGAGGCGAGATTGTAAGTCTTGCAATGGATACGAATAAGAAAAAAGAGCTTTGCATTAAGACAGTTTGCGATGCTTATAAGCTGAGAAAACCGGAAGCTGGAATCATCATCCATAGCGATGGAGGGAGCCAGTATACAAGTAGAAAATACAAGAAAACACTCGGAAGTTTTCATGCAATTCAAAGCATGAGCGGTACTGATAAGTGCTACGATAACGCTCGTATGGAAAGCTGGTTTGCAACGCTCAAGAAGGAAAAACTCTACAAGCTCGATACCGCGCATATGACGGTTGAAGAAGTGAAAAAGGAGGTTTGGCGATATACTTTTGCATATTACAATACGGTCAGAATAACTACCGTAACTGAAGACGGATTTCCTCCGTCTGTTTATCAAGGAAAAGCATCAGATCCAAAGGCTGTTGCTTAAAAATTTTGGGTATTTGGGGACTGCACTTATATTGACTATTCCAAGCTTGCACATCCAAAGAATAAGAATGAGATTGTAGTGATAACTGTAAAAATTATTTTTTTCATTTTTCACCCCTCATATTCAATTTGCTATTTTCTATAATTTTCTCATTCAATCCAAAATTATGGATTAACGATGCCATAAGGACCTTTTCACCTTCATTCATACAGGGAGCAATAGTAATTCGTAAATTTTCAAAAAAATCATCTTTTAAATGCAAATAAACGGAATTTGCGGAAAAAGGCTTTTTATCAAGAATCCGATTGTAAAAATATTGCCAGTTGTCGTCCATTTTTACATCTTCACAATTTGAACCGAGTAGAATAAATCGAATTTCTTCTTCAAATTCCCAATGTTTGTTTTTTGTCGCGAATGCTTTCGTAGCGTTAAATTTGAATTGCTCAATATTATTTTTTGATATATCTTCTTTGAATATTCGCTTTTCGTTTGAATATTTTACTTTGTGATAATGACAATCTCCGTTGTCATTTGTTTGTCTCAAAAGAATAAATTTTGCTTTCTCTAAGCAATCAAAAGATTTCTGAACATTTTGAACCACAATATTCACACCATTGATGTTTGTTTCATTACCGTCAAAATGAATAAAACTCGTGTCACTTTCAAGTCGGACACCATGTGCAAAATTGCTGTACATCTGCCATAACGGTATGCTTTCCTCTGGATTTTGAGTCCAACAACTTATGAAAGTGTAATTTTGAAGCGAAGACTTAAAATCTTCCGTTACATTTTCCTCTGGATCATTCATATTTTTTACGTTGTTAAATCGAAGCGTTCTATTTTTGAGTATTAGTGCAAGCGTTTCCAGAGTTGTGTAATGATAGATTTTCATAAGCTATGCAAGTTCTGCCATTTTAATCGTTAGTATTTGTATGCGTGTACAAAAGATTAAAAACTCTTGTATCTCCTGTTTCCTGAGCTTTGCCAGCAGCATAATGCATTGCTTTTAATCCGTTGTTGTCTTTAATATTTGCATCTGCACCTGCATCCAACAAAAGTCTCACAATTTCAACATTGTTATTCGCTGCGGCAAACATAAGAGCTGTATGACCATTCGAGTTCTGTTCATTAATATTTACATTGTTTTCTATTAGCAGTCTTGTAAAATCCACAAAACCTTCTCTAGAAGCATATATCAAGAGTGTCATTTCAATTCCATCGACCATAAAAGTCGGAACAATAGAGGAATTAAAGAACATTCTTCTGTATCTGTCGTCTTTAAGAATCATACAGGCAATATCGGAATGTTGGTTTACTAATGCAGTTCCAATATCAGTGTAAATTACTATGAAATCACCAAGTAAATCTGCCTCGTATTCCATTAATAATTTTACGACCTCTGTTTTACCTTCGGCAATTGCATCGTGCATAGCTGTGTAACCATCATTAGTTTTGATATTAACATCAGCTTTGTTTTTCAATAACTCCTTTACGATGTTCAAATAACCATTTGCAGAAGCGGTTATTAATGCCGTTACTCCTTCATCAGATTTTGCATTAACATCAGCCTTGTTTTTCAAAAGTAAACTTACAATTTCAGAATGACCATTGGAGGCTGCAATAATCAAAGAAGATAATCCTTTATAATCTTTTGCGTTTACATTTGCTTTATTTTTTATCAAAAATTCGGCAATGGTTTTATTTCCTTGCTGTGAAGCAAACATAAGTGATGTACCGTTACTATCACCTACAGCATTCACATCTGCACCATTTTTTACTAGTTGCTTAACAATATCCAATTGATTGGTAATTGAGGCATACATCAAGGCTGTATGTCCAAAAAGGTCTTTTGAATCTACATTTACTCCTTTCTTCAAAAAGTATTCTACAACTTCTTTATGGTCATTGTAAGCTGCCATCGCTAGAATTTTACCCTGATGGTCTTCAATGTTAGCACCGTTATTTACGAGTTCTTTTATAATATCAAGATGCCCATTTTGTGATGCTCGTATTAATGCTGTGTTCTCATGTTCATCTTTTAACTCAAGATTTGAATGATATGAAATCAGTAATTTTACTACATCCGAATGTCCGTATTGTGAAGCCATAAGAATAGGATAGCGTTTATAATTTTTTATAAATTCTTCTTCTGACTCTTTATCCTTAAAACGATACTCGATACCTTTAGAAATTAAATAATTTGCAAATCTTTGATATGCAAATTCTGATGATTTTTGTTTATCATTATCACCAAAGAAATTATCAAGTGAAAGCTCAATATCCACACAGTCGGGATATTGAATAAGAAAGTTTCTTGCATTTTTTACATCGCCTGTTGCACAGGCTACATAATAGTTGAAAACAGCATTTGAATCGGGTTTAGATTGTGCAAAGATATCTATTGAAGCAAAAATGAAAAATAAACTAACTATCAATAACCTTTTCATAACATTCCTTCACCGTTTACTTAAACTAAAGCCCAATATGTATTCGTCTAGTTAAAAAATTAATCTTTGCTGCAAATCCACAATGTTCAGAATGAACGAGCGGATTTGTGGCAAAGGGCTTTTTCAAGTCCTTTGCCTAGTATACACTAGGCAATTTTTTCGCACGAATGTGCTAACTTTATCCTGTTATAAGTACTTATAGCATATTATTCAAGTAATAGATAGATAGTACATTCGTGCTATTTTTGTTTTATGTTAGACTTTTGGTTATGAGTAAAAGACAAGTTAGATTTTCAAGACTCAACACAAAGAGATTTAGCTCAAAATATAAATGAAAGTTA
>CAYFTA010000112.1:0-3254 GCA_964346015.1 uncultured Muribaculaceae bacterium
TGGATTTTACCTATAATGTAGTAAATTTACCTAGTGTTGTTAAAAAGAACAATACCGTAGTTGCTCAATATCGATATCTGGCCAACGGCACTAAATTAAGCGTAAAGGGAGCAGATGGGAAAGGATACTCTTATATGGGTAGCATGATATACACGAACAACAATGGAGTATTAGCACTAGAGAGTACCGATTTTGCTGGGGGACGTATTTACGCTACCAATAAAACTACCGAGGCCCAATACCATTTATGCGATCATCTAGGTAGCCCCCGTGTTATCCTAAATGAAAGCATGAACATACTGGAGCAAAACGATTATTACCCGTTTGGCATGCGCCACTCCAATGCCCAGATGATTGTATCAAACAACAGGTTCCGTTACAATGGTAATGAGGAACAACAAATCGGAGGATTGGATGTGTTGGATTATGGTTGGCGACAATATGACCCACAATTAGGACGGTTCCACACGGTTGACCCACACGCAAGCAGTTACCCGAGCTTATCCCCTTATTCTTTTGTTGCAAACAATCCACTGATTTATGTTGATCCTGATGGAAGGGACATAAAACTTGCAAGCGAGGTAGTTGATGGGAAAACGATTATTACTGTTACTGTTACTGGCAAACTAAAAAATGAGTCTGGCAAAGCATATACCGCAGAACAAATGCAGGCATATACGGATAGATTGGTTTCTTCTATATCGTCAGCTTATACTGGTTCTGATGGTGATGTGAGTTGGAAGGGCGTTGCTAATATTACACTTGTTTCTGATGATAATCCACTGGGAGCTACTGACCACGCATTTAGAATTGTAGACCAAGGTAAAATACCGGGAGCGGAGGGTGAAAATGGAGTGTTAGGAATGGCTCCTTTTGGTGAAAATGTAGTTTATCTATCAAACCATATGTTGGACAGAACACAAGCTACTGGAGACACATACTCAGGCACAGGTAAAACAGATGCTGGTACAGGGACATTAGAAAGGACAGGACCTCACGAGTTAGGACATTCAGGCAATCTAAAACATCCAACGCCAGACACAATGGACGGCAATTTAATGCATCAAACAAAACAACCTAATGCAGGAATGAAACTGACGAAAGACCAAATTTTACAGATGCAAAAGGATTATGATGATGGTAAACTAAATCAAGGCAAACAAAAAGTAGAGTAACTATGAAGAATATATGTATTTTGGCTCTATTGATTTTTAATAATAGTTGTGCGACTTTGAACAAACAAAAGGATATGAAAGTTGAAAAAATGGTTATAGCCTTTCAGGATTTTTTTGAAAATGATACTGTATCAATTACTTTGAATGACTGTCAGCTTTTTGAGAATAAAGTTTTGAATAGTATTAAAGAAATAGGTTATACGGGAGTAACACTTTTGATTAATAATCAAAATGAGGTTTTGCTTGGAAGTGCTATTTTAAATATACCTTGCAGAGTTAATTTAAAATCAGAAAATAAAGTTAGTGTAGTTCTTAATGGAAATATAGAAACTTTCACTATTGACTTAAATAAGGGGATTTACATAGGATTTGATAAAAAAGGAAACCATCTTTATTTAATTCAATCAAAGATGCCGTTTGAATATGACTAATAGTACAAAAGCCCGATTATTCGGGCTTTTGCTATTTAGTGACAATGTTTTGTTCAAAGAAAGTCTGAAACTTATTTTTGGTAAGCATCCCATCAATAATGCGGTACACAGCGTTTTTGTCTGTTGACCTACACGCAGAAAACTATTACTCCTGGTCTCCCTATCATTATGCAGGCAACAATCCGATAGTCAATATCGACCCGGACGGCAGGGATTGGTACCGCCACGATGAAAATGGTGCTGTAAGGTGGAGAGAAGGTAATAATGCTATGGACGGCTACACCAATATTGGAACGCACTATACAATGGATTTAGGGGATGGTGTTAGTATGACATATAATCAGAATACGCCTGAGTCTATGGTAGAAACCGTTTTGAATGCAGGGGACTGGGAAACGCAAAGAGAATTCACATATAATGAAAATGGGAATGTTACGGGCTCCAAAAATAAAGCCGGAGAAGCAGGAAATTGTTTTTACCAGGCAGGGCAAATGGTGAGTAACAGCGGAGCCACATCCTTAGGTGGGACAGCCAATAATATTAACACTACCGATGGACAAACCAATTATATAAATGCTCAAATTGGAACAGGCAACTCGGTTAGGGTTCATGTTGACTATAATGGGGATGGGATTGGCGACCACTGGGTGGCAATATCTTCAAGGACTACAAACCTGCAAACACAAACATCTTCGTACAATTTTTTTGACCCTGGAACTGTTCATCAGAACTTAGGGACACACCCTGCTAATATGTTTAATGTAGCCAATGGGAACATATCAGGGCAAACACAGTATAGTAACAGAACATACACGGTAATTGCAGTAAGAAGAAACCAATAGATTGTTAAATTAAAATCGGATTAAAATGAAGAGTTTAAAATATTGTGTTTTTCTGCTTATAAGCGTCTCGTGTTTAGGAGGCATTAAGCCCAATCATGCCGATACCGAAGCTAAACGTCTATTTGAACAATACTTGTTGGCTTTTCAAAAGCAAAGCCTACCATTTAAAATGGACAGGAAAGCAGTATTTGAAATGGTGAATAATACAGATAGTTATTTTGAGATAAAAGACAGCTTGAAAAGATACATCCCGGAGGAGCTCATAGAAAATTATCCTGGTAGTAAATTCAGAAGCCTGTATATGTTACCTGAACATAACGAAATTGTACTTGTTCTGATTTTTGAATATTATGTTGATGAATATGAGAATGAAGTTGTTAAAAACTATATGGTTTCTTATGGCAAAAGCGGTGTTATGCTTGATTATCAGGAGCTCGCCGGGGTTAAATTCGATGGCTGGGAAGCATATTTAGAAATAAGCGAAGATTATAATACAAAACGGAAATTGTATCAATTTAGAGTAAATGAAGACAAAGAAAAGATGCAATATATGCGTTTAGTTGAGACCTGTTTTGAGTACACAATCAGCAAGGACGGATTGATAGAAGAAACCAAAAGAACTGCACGGGAGGGTTATTATGAATTAGATATAACAGGGTACAGCTTTGCAAAGCCCCTGAAAGAATAAATTTACAAAAATCCCGGAACTACCAGGATTTTTTATTTAGTAACTGCATAAGCCTGTCTTGTCCATTGACCCGATGGCACACTTACGAGAGTGGGTATCACGGTACAATTTTTGCCAG
>CAYFTA010000113.1:0-3194 GCA_964346015.1 uncultured Muribaculaceae bacterium
CATTTAGATATACAGGATCATGATAACCATGAAGTTCCCATAGACCTGGAACAGGAATATCATCCCAATTGGAGTCATTGTAGCCTAATTTATAAAAATCTTTTGAGCGCAAATCAGGGGTTTCATACCAATGAAACTTCCAAATGCTATTTAGAGAAAGTTTTTCTCCAACAGCTTCAAAAGTGGCTCTCATAGGTTCACGATTACGTTCATTAATATATTGATTCTGCCAATCTAAAGTAGAAGGATCCAATTTCTGAGCTTTTACCTGGGTTGTTAGAACAGGCAGGAGAAAAATTAAGCTTAAAAGCTTACGCATATCAAAATATTTTATAGTGTTATTTTAGGTTTATATGATTTTAAATTATTTCTAAGTCTTCTGATAACATCCAACCTTGTCTTCCATCTGCGAGTTGAATATTATGCCATGTTCCTATGTCTTCTATTAACTTCACTTTAGTTCCTTCATGCAAGATAAATAAATCTTTTGCTGAAGTAGAAGAAGGCGAACTTTTAACTGAGACTACATGTGTCATGATGATTGCACTATCTTCCTTAGCATAATCAGACTTTTGCCATATTGCAAAAGATAGTGAGAATATCGAAATTAACAATGTTACTATGGCAGAAAAGAAACCTATTCGTTTGTTGACTTTTGAATGTGAAAGCAAGAATAATAATATCAAGGCAAAAGTGGCAGCCAGGAAGACAATGAAGTTTATTGCCCATGAATCTGAATCTAATATATAACAAAGTTTTCTTGTCCAGGATTTTAAAATAAACTCAGGTACAGCCTCAATCCTATCTTGAATATTATTGTTCGCTATTGATAAATTATATCTGGCATCCGAATAAGAAGGATCTAGTTTTAATGCTCTCTCATAGTAAAGTATTGCTTTAGCTATTTGATTATTCTTAAAATAGGCATTTCCTAAATTGTAGTATAGCGCGTCTGTTTCATAACCAGCAGCTTCTATTTTTGTATAATCAGTTGCTGCATCTATCCATCTTGCTTCAGAATAGGCTTGGTTTGCACTAACCCATAAAGAATCTATATTTTGTGCTCCTAAACCGAAAGGAAAAATAAGTAAGAAAATAAGCATCTTGGCTTTTTTACTTGCTCCATTTCTTCTTGATTTCATATTTGAATCCATTGACGATATTACATTTAAAGCAGAATCATAATGTACTGTCATTGCTGCAGAATCTGCTACAGGAGAATATCTTGCAAACTCACAAGCATCAATAAGACTGAGATATTCATTTATAATAGCTTCTTCTATTCCTAATTCTGAAAGAAGTTCTGCAACCTTATCTTTAGAAAGCTCCCCTGCTGAAAGATTTAATTTATCTGAAATATAACCCACTAATGCCCTATGGAGTTCTTCATAGAAAGCTGAATATATATCTTGCTCTAAGAAAGATTTCGCCTCTTTTAATCGTTTTAATGCCATTTTAGAAGCTTTTCTCTTTTTACGCCCTACCACATCTGCTTTAACTGCTGCATATTTTCTAAATACATACCACGCAACTAAAGCAATAGCAATGATGAGGAAGATAAGAATATAAAATGTAGCAGAGCCAAGGAAAAATTTACCTTTTTTAGCAAAATAACCTGGCTTAAGTGCAATAAATCTTATATCTTCTCCTAGATTACGCACATCCTTCTGAACCACTCCTGGCATAACAACTCCAGCATTATCAATCTCTGCACCTTTAGCTACTTGCAAACTAATAGGAGAAGTAGAGGTGGTTACATATTTACCTTTTGATATATCATAATAAGAATATTCAATAGCTGGAATTTCAAACTCTCCTGCTGCTCTTGGAATAAAAGGATATTCATAAGTTTTTACTCCCGCTGCTACTCCTTTTTCAATGCTTTCAGAAGATTTTATATCATAAACTTCAAAATCCGGATGAAAGTCTACCTTTGGAGCTGTTAAAAGTGAAATATTTCCTTTTCCTTTTATTGTTACAATCAAAGAAGCTGCCTCGTGTGTTTTAAGACTATCCTTACTTATCTTTGCAGAAATATCAAAGCTACCGACTCCACCATAGAATGAAGCTGGAGAAGGAGAAGGAAGTGGTCTTACATTTACTGTCATTCGATCAGAAACTACCTTTCTTCTTATTGTAGTATAATTATCAAAGAAACTATCAAAAATACTAGTACCACCACCTGAAACTCTTTGATTAACAAGACAATTAAGCTCTGCAGCTGTAATTGTTAATTTACCACTTTGCTGTGGTATAAGAAGATAGCGTCTTAATAGAGCAGAATTGTAAATCTCATTTCCATAGGCCTCTCTTGTAAATTCGATATTTGTAGGAGCATCTATTTCCTGACTCCAGAATCCATTAAATGTTGGCAAAACCACATTTTCAATACCAGCAATATTTACTCTTTGGTAAAGTTTAAGCGTTGCTACTATAGGTTCGCCCACTACTACATTTGCCTTAGAGAGCGACAATTTCATGAATAAATCCGATGATTTTTTTTGCGAGGTTGAAACTCCCTCTGAAGACTCTGAAAGCTGGGATGATTGTGAAGATTGTGAAGAAGACTGTGTTGATGTTCCCGATTTAACAACCTCTATCGTATGAGATTTAGAACTTATTGTTTTTCCACCTACTTCTGCTGTAGCTGGTGGAATTATAGCTGTACCTTCTTTTAATGGACGAAGTAAATAAGTATAAGAACTGGTTTTACTAGAAGTTCTTTGTCCATTAACAATAGACATTCGTGTGGATGTTCCTGTCTGAGGGCCCCATAAAAGTTGTAAATCATCTCCTGGACTCCAGTTAAAATCAGAAGCCGACTTTTCTCCTTCAATAATAAAGGTTACACTAAATTGTTCGTCTAGCGCCACCACCTTATGAGTCTTTACCTCTATTGAGATTTGAGCCATTAAGATGGTCGCCGAAAATATCGACAATATTGATATTAATATTCTTTTCATCTACAAAAGTTTTTTCTTACCAATTCTTTTCTTTTTGTTTAGATCTTAACTCTGCTGCCTTAATCTTATCAACCTTATCTTTTGTCTCTTTCTCCTTTGCTTGTATTGCTTGTAGCATTTGTTGGGCCTGCTGTGGACTCACTTTAGGCTTAGGTTGATCTTGATTATGTTGTTGGTTTTGATCCTGATTTTGATCCTGATTTTGATCCTGATTTTGATCCTGATTTTGAT
>CAYFTA010000114.1:0-3160 GCA_964346015.1 uncultured Muribaculaceae bacterium
GCACTACTTGTTTTAAGCCTGTTTTCTTGTAATAAAGTAGATGTTGTTGTTATAGGTGGTGGTGCTAGTGGAATTTCTGCTGGTATTCAAGCCTCGAGGATGGGTGTTGAAACCTTAATATTAGAAGAAACTCCTTGGGTTGGAGGCATGCTTACTAGTGCTGGGGTAAGCTGTATTGATGGTAATTATAAACTCCGTTCTGGTATTTTTGGAGAATTCATAGACTCTTTAGCTCAACACTATGGTGGATATGATAAACTTAAAACAGGATGGGTGAGTAATGTGAATTTTAACCCATCAATAGGTCAAAGAATTTTATCAAATATGGCTATTGAAAGTGGCGATAAGCTTAAAGTCGAGCGTGAAATAAAATTAATTTCTGTGGAAGAGAGAGGTGAATTGTGGAAAGTTAAATATCGGGATAGCAAAGGGAAGAAGCATAAAGTAACCACTAAGATTCTTATAGACGGAACAGAATTAGGAGATATTGCTGCTCTATGTGGAGTGGAGTATAGAATAGGAATGGAAGCTTCTTCTGAGACAGGAGAAAACATTGCTCCAAAAGAAGCAAATGATATAATTCAAGACCTTACCTATGTAGCTATATTAAAGGACTATGGTCCAGATGCAGATATGACAATAGAAAAGCCTGCAAGCTACAATCCACAGCACTTTGCTAACTCTTGTATAAATCCATTAAGCGACCCTTCAACAGCTCATCAAGTCCTATGGTCTGCTGACTATATGATTAGATATGGGGCTATTTCTGGTGGATATTATATGATAAATTGGCCAATTGAAGGTAATGATTATTATACTAATACGATTGAACTATCGCCTGAGGAAAGAAAGGTAGAATATGATAAAGCTAAGGAGGTAACAAAATGCTTTATCTATTTTATACAAGATCATTTAGGAATGAAAAACTTAGGAATAGCAGATGATGTTTTCCCAACAGAAGACAATTTACCTCTTTTTCCATATCACAGAGAGTCTAGGCGTATAGTTGGAGAAGCATTCTTTACTGTTGATGTTGCTTTTAAGCCTTATGATTATAAACATCCATATTATAGGACAGGAATCGCAGTTGGAGATTATCCTGTAGATCATCATCATTATAGACATCCAAACTGGCAAACCCTACCTTATTTAGCTTTTTATCCTATTCCTTCTTTTAATGTGCCACTTGGCGTACTACTTCCTAAAGAAAAAGACAATTTAATTGTAGCAGAAAAATCTATTTCTGTATCTAATCTTATGAATGGAGCTACAAGGCTTCAGCCTGTTACTATGCAGCTAGGTCAAGCTTCTGGTGCTTTGGCGGCTATAGCTATTAAGGAAAGGCTTTCGGTAAAAAATGTAAAAGTAAGAACTGTTCAAAAAGCTCTTTTAGATGCAGGTTGCTATCTAATGCCATATCTAGATATACCTAAAGAACATCCTAATTTCAAGGCTCTTCAAAAAATTGGATCTACTGGTATTCTTCGTGGTATAGGCAAAAATGTGGGATGGTCTAATGAAACCTGGTTCAGGGCTTATGAACTTTTGCAAGGAGAAGAGGTTTTTGCAGAAGATTACTTCCCTTCGTTAAAATTTGAAGCTGGTACTATTAGAATTGAAGATTTCCTTAAAAACGTTTCGAGTATTGAGGGGGAAAAAGTTGGTAGAAACGAGAAGAAATGGTGGAGAAAAATTGGCTTAAGTGATTATGATAAGGCTAGGCCTATAACAAGGCTAGAAGCAGCTGTTGTGCTGGACGCGGCTTTGGATCCGTTTTTTAAATTTGATGTGAATTTTAATGGTAATTTAGTTCCTTGATTTTTGCGAAGATTGCCACGTCACTTCGTTCCTCGCAATGACATCTAAAGATCCTCTAGCCATTATCGACCTATTTGACCAACAAGGCCCTAGGACTCGGGGGTGACAATTATAAGAAAGATATAAATTTTATAAGATGAAAAGGATAATAATATGTTTTATTTCTGTGCTGTTTGCTATGATGAGCTCTGCACAGACCCCAAAGGATGTAAAGTATGTATTTACAGAGGCTTCTGATTTGAATCTTATTGGTAAGATTATGAATACGCCTAATCCTTACCACAGAATTGACACAATTGTTTATAAGGGTTTTACTGTTGGCGAAAACAGACAAGTTCGCTCTGCTGCTGGCCTTGCTGTTCTGTTTAAAACAAATTCTTCAACAATCTCTATTAAAACCAAGTTTGGTTGGGAATATGTTGCAGTTAACACAATGCCTGTTGCCTATCGTGGCTATGATCTATATATCAAAAAAGACGGAAAGTGGCTTTATGCTAATTCTTCTGCAGTCCACCATGGTAAAAGCGACGACAACTTGGTCTTGATGAAGGATATGGATAGGACAGAAAAGGAATGCCTTCTATATCTTCCAATCTATTCAGAACTATTGTCAGTAAAAATTGGTGTTGAGGAGGGTTCAAAAATAGAATATTTAGACTCGCCTTTTCGTCATAAAATTGCTATCTGGGGTTCAAGTTTCACACATGGCATATCTACTTCTCGTTCTGGTATGAGTTATCCTATGCAGCTCATGCGTTGGACAGGACTCCAATTTGCAAGTATGGCAACCAGTGGAAATTGTAAGATGCAGCCTTATTTTGCTGATGTGCTAGAAGATGTAGAAGCTGACGCTTATGTCTTCGATGCTTTTTCAAATCCTGATGCTAAGATGATGGAAGAACGACTTTTCCCTTTTATAGAAAGGATGGTAAAAGCACATCCTGGCAAACCAATTATATTTTTAAGAAGCATATACAGGGAAAGAAGGAATTTTAATCTTGAAGTTGAAGCAAAAGAGAAAGCAAAACACGAGATGTCTGACAGCCTCATGAAAATTGCTGTTAAAAAATATCCTGATGTTTATTACATCACGACCTCTAACGCAACTTGCCCTAGGCATGAAACTAGTGTTGATGGAACTCACCCTGGCGACTACGGTTACACCCTCTGGGCTGAATCCATCCAAAAACCCCTCCTCAAAATTCTCAAAAAATATGGGATTAAATAAAGCTTCTTTTTAGGAGGTTTTTGTAGCCAAAACTTAGGTAGAGGGTGCGAATTAAAAGATGCATAAAATAGGCACCCATTAGGATGTGGATTGCTAAGATGGAAAATCTGTCTG
>CAYFTA010000115.1:0-3122 GCA_964346015.1 uncultured Muribaculaceae bacterium
ATGAGAGCTTTATTTAGTGTAAGTGATAAAACTGGCGTGGTAGAATTCGCCAGTGAGTTAGTGCAACTTGGTTGGGAAATTATTGCAACAGGTGGCACTATGAAACTTCTTCAGGAAGCAGGTCTGAAAGTTACAAACATTAGCGAGGTTACAGGTTTTCCAGAAATATGTGATGGTCGCGTGAAAACCCTTCATCCAAAAGTACATGGAGCCCTTCTTGGTCGTCGTGATTTGGAAAGTCACATAGCCCAATTGAAAGAAAACGGTATAGAGTTCATCGATATGGTTTGCGTAAATCTATATCCTTTCAAACAAACTATTGCAAAACCAGACGTGACAATGGATGATGCAATAGAAAACATCGATATAGGAGGGCCATCAATGCTTCGAAGTGCAGCGAAAAACTGGACGGCAGTCACTGTGGTTTGCAATCCAGAGCACTATGCTAAGATTATAGACGAAATAAAGGCCTATGGAGACACCAAAAAAGAAACACGTCTTCAACTTTCAGCAGAGGCCTATACTCATACAGCACAATATGACATGATGATTGCCACTTATATGCGTAAAGCAGCGGACTTAAATGAAAAGCTCTTTTTAGAATATGATCTTAAGCAAAGCTTACGCTATGGTGAAAATCCTCATCAAAATGCAAAGTTTTATGCAAGTCTTGAAAAAGTGCCATATTCTCTTGCTACAGCTCAGCAGCTAAACGGTAAGGAGCTGTCTTACAATAATATACAAGATGCTAATGCTGCTTTAAATATAGTACGCGAATTCGAAGCACCTTTCTGTGTGGGTTTAAAGCATATGAATCCATGTGGAGCAGCTATAGGAAAAGATGTAGTTGAAGCGTGGAAAAAGACCTATGAAGCAGATAAGGTGAGTATTTTTGGTGGAATAGTTGCTACAAATAGAGAGATTAATAAGGAAGTAGCAGAATTGATGAAACCTATTTTCCTTGAGATAATTATGGCTCCTTCATTTACAGAAGAAGCTCTTGAAGTTCTTAAAACCAAGAAAAATCTTCGTCTTTTGAAGGTGGATATGTCTAAGGAAGAAGGTGGGCATAAACAATATGTAAGCATGAATGGTGGTATGTTAGTCCAGGAGCAAGATATTGATACTAAAAAGGTTGTGGCAGATATGTGTGTAACTGAAACTAAACCTTCATCAGAGCAGATTACTGACTTGGATTTTGCATGGAGAATTGTAAAACATGTTAAGTCCAATGCAATTGTAGTAGTTAAAGATGGGATGACTTATGGTGTCGGAGCTGGCCAAATGAATCGTGTGGGTTCAGCAGAAATAGCTTTAAAACAGGCACAAACAACATTAGCAGAAGAAGGAAAAGATATCAAAGAAGTAGGCTTAGTACTTGGTTCTGATGGTTTCTTCCCATTTGATGATACTGTGGCCCTTGCTGCTGAATATGGGGTTAAATCTATTGTTCAACCAGGTGGAAGTTTGCGTGATGAGGATTCGGTGAAGAAGGCGAATGAATTTGGGATTACTATGCTATGTACTGGTATGCGTCACTTCAAACACTAAAACCCACTAAAAAGGTAATTTTGCGAAGATGGCCACGTCGCCTTGTGGGCTCCTCGCCATGACATCAGTGAGATATTAAATAGTAGTTGACACAGATATATTGGACGATTTGTCTGTGAGAGAAAGTAAAAAGGGAACTTAAATACAAGAAAACAAGAGTTGACACAGATAAAACAAGGGATTCTTATGTAAGAACAAAATATAAATAAAATGAAAAAGGTATTGGTAATTGGTGGGGGAGGTAGAGAACATGCAATTGTGGATGCTCTTAGCCGTTCACCACAAGTAGGAAAAATATATTGTGCTCCTGGTAATGCAGGTATAGCTCAGCAGGCTGAATGTGTGCCATATAAGGAATGTCAAGTGGAAGAGCTTAAAGCATTTGCTAAAGAAAAAAATATAGACCTAACAGTAGTTGGGCCAGAAATTTCACTCGCTGCAGGAGTAGTAGATGCTTTTCAAGAGCTTGGTTTAAGAATATTTGGACCTACAAAGGCTGCTGCAACTATTGAATCAAGTAAAGAATTTGCTAAGGAATTAATGGCAAAATATGATATTCCTACTGCTTCCTTTGCTACTTTTGAAGAATACGAGCCAGCTTTGGATTATGTCAAAAAAGGAAGTTTTCCAATAGTGTTGAAATATGATGGACTTGCAGCTGGTAAGGGTGTGGTTATACCGGAAACATTAGAAGAAGCTGAGGTGGCCTTAAAGGATATGTTATTAGATGATAAATTTGGTAAGGGTAAGGTGGTGATTGAAGAGTTCTTAACAGGACCTGAATTTACTTTTCTATGTTTTACGAATGGTAAAGATGTCTATCCTATGGTATTATCGCAGGACCACAAAAGAGCATATGAGGGAGATAAAGGACCCAATACAGGTGGTATGGGAGCATATTCCCCAGTTCCTTTGATTACTGATGAAGATATAAAATTTTCTATCGAGAAGATCATGAAGCCAACAGCAGCAGCGATGGTTACAGAAGATCGTTCCTTTAAAGGTGTTCTCTATGGGGGGCTTATGAAAACTCCACAGGGGGTAAAAGTAATAGAGTTTAATTGTCGCTTTGGTGATCCTGAAGCAGAAATTATTTTACCTCGTCTTGAAACAGATATTTATGATATTTTTTCAGCAATAGCAGATGGTACTCCTATGCCAGAGCTAAAGTGGTCAAAAGAAGTTACCCTAGGTTTTGTAATGGCTTCAAAAGGTTATCCTGGAGACTATAAAAAAGGTTATGAAATTAAAATTCCAGAAATCCAAGTAGAACTTCCTGAGATTACAAAGGAGTCTCCTGAAACTGAAACAGAACTATCAGATGTTAGAATAGAACTTTCAGAGACTAAAGTAGATACAAAAATATTAGACTCTAAATGCCGAATTTATCATATGGGCACAGCCTTAAAAGATAATAAACTAGTAACTGCTGGTGGTAGAGTTTTAATGGTTGTAGGCAAGGGGGAAACTCTTCAACAAGCTCGTGATAGGGCTCTTGCTGTAGTAGAATCAATAGAATGTGATAATTTATTTTATCGTAGAGATATAGGTTGGAGGGTGTTATAATGATT
>CAYFTA010000116.1:0-3092 GCA_964346015.1 uncultured Muribaculaceae bacterium
TTAGTAACAAAAACCCATTCTATCTCATGTGGACAAAAACTATATTTAACTGTATTCAGAAGAGGTTGACTCACAACATATACTTAAATTATAGATTTTTAAACATAGAATGTGGGAAAATATTTATATTTGAAAGGACACACTAGATATTTGGAAACAACATATTGATTATTTAAAAAGATTTACGAGATATTTACAATTTAATACAAATTTTCATGGCGATAAAATTAATACCCAAGAAAACTGAATCAAGACGCTTTTGTATGAGCAAGTTTTGGGGTGACCCAGATATGCCTTCAGATATGCAATATCCTATGCTCAAAGTAGGAGATAATGATGAAGAATATCCTTTAAATTTCATCTGTCAAATTGATTGTGCTGACATTGCTTCTTTTGATAAAGAAGGCATTTTACCTAAGGAGGGGATGTTTTATTTTTTTGTAGCCCTGGATTATTTCATGGGGTATGATACACCTGTTAAGATTCCAGTTGGTGAATGGCCTAGGGGATATGCAGTTGTTAAATATACAAAGAATATAAATCCAGAAACTTTCCAAAGTTTTATAATGGTGGATGAGGAGGGAGAGAGTTTAGCAGAATTACCCTTAGCTATAGATTTTGAAGAATGTTCTCAAGATGATGCTGGAATTAAATTGCTTGGTAAATCTTCAAACGGGGAAGTTACCAAGGAATTTAATGATTATATAAATCTTCTCCAGTTAGCCACAAATGAGCTTTTAGGTTTAGATCTAAAAAAAGAAGGTCTAATAAATATTTTTGTAAAACCTTCAGATATTCAGTATGGTAATTGGAAAATAACTAGAACCAATTTTTTTTATTAGGTTTCATTGTAGAAATCATTTTGCTTCGTCACCAATACTTATTATCAAATTGTTAGGTAAACAATGTCTTTGTGACTTAGAAAGATAAATGTTAAAATTTGTCTTTGATATTATAGTGATTTCTTTTTTCGCTATTTCTGGATACCAATTCACTTAAAAAGCCTGCTAGGAAAAGCATCACTCCTATTATTACAGCCACAAGGGCAATATAGAATAGAGGTTGATCTGTTACAGGTCTGAATACTAGGCCTTTAGCTTGATGAATAAGTTTAGCAACAATTAACCATATGGCAATAATTCCACCAGTTAAGAAGGTCAATATACCAGTTAATCCAAAAAAATGCATTGGCTTTTTCCCAAATCTACTTAAGAACCAAAGTGTCAATAGATCTAAAAAACCATTAACGAATCTTTCTAAACCAAACTTACTAACTCCATATTTTCTTTTTTGATGACGAACTGGTTTTTCTGTGATTTTATCAAAGCCAGCATTTTTTGCAAGATATGGGATATACCTGTGCATGTCTCCATAGACTTCAATATTTTTTACTACTTTGTTTTTATAAGCTTTTAGGCCACAATTCATATCATGGAGTTTTATGCCCGTAACCCATCTAGCTGTCGCATTATATAGTTTTGAAGGGATATTTTTAGTTAATATATTATCTTTTCTTTTTTGCTTCCATCCAGAAACAATATCAAAGCCATCTTCAACCACCATTTTGTACATTTCAGGAATTTCTTCTGGCGAATCTTGTAAATCAGCATCCATTGTCACCACAACTCGCCCAACAGCTGACTTGAACCCTTGGAAGAGGGCAGCAGATTTACCATAATTCCTTCTAAAAGATATGCCTCTGATATTAGAATTTTTCTCAGAAAGTGATTTAATTATAGACCATGAATTATCTGTACTACCATCATCTACATAGATTAATTCATAGTTATATCCTTCTTCTTTCATGACTTTTTCTATCCACTCCGTTAGTTCAAGAAGTGATTCTTCTTCGTTAAAGAGGCAAACTACAATTGAAAGATCTTTGGTATATTCAATTGAAAGCTCTTTAGTGTATTCAGCTTTATCTAGGCTCTTATTATCTCCCATGATTTATTCTTCCTTTTTTGGTTTATAATCAGCAAAAGGGTCACGCGATGGTATATTCCTAGACAAAATAGCAGATAGAATAGTACCATATAAGAATGCATATATAAGATTGCTAAAGAAAGTATATTGAGGAAGATTAGACTTTAACATATCTAAAGCAGAAGTTGTGTTTTTATCCATCGGCACCATGGCAGCAACAGCATCAATACTTGCCATCATTGTATCATGTGAAATAAAAGCGACATTAGCCATTGAAACAGCAG
This sequence comes from uncultured Muribaculaceae bacterium, assembly GCA_964346015.1. Lineage (GTDB taxonomy): Bacteria > Bacteroidota > Bacteroidia > Bacteroidales > UBA932 > Cryptobacteroides. The sequence continues at coordinate 2,211 of CAYFTA010000116.1, forward strand.
AGAATAAAGTGGCGGATAATATGGCTATTGTAATACCTAAAAGGAATGTATCTTTATTTGTTGCGTTTGAATGGTTTGAAACAAACTTTAGCATATAATACCTCATTAAATATATACAAAGGATGAATTTAACAAGCCATATAATAAAATTTAATGGAAGTGATACATAGGCAGGAATTGTTGTTAATAGCGCAAGTCCTTGTGTTATAAAGATATAAATGGATGATATACCTCCTAATACGAGTCCAGCAGGAGCAGCTGCATTCCAAATAGGTAATTTAGTTTTCTTTTGTTCCATACTCAATGTTTCTAGATATTCTATTTAATGGTAAATAAAAGTTCAGTTTAATAACGAAAATACATCAATATTTCTATATAATTAAACATATCAAAAATTCTGATTACAAATATAGAAAAAAAATCCTACCTTTGTAAGCTTGATTTAATTTGAGATCGTTTTTGTATTACGATCATTAATTTTTAATTTATATATTATGATAAAGATTACATTTCCTGACGGCAGCGTGAGATCCTATGAGAAAGGAGTTTCTGCTTATGAGATTGCACAAAGTATTAGTCCACGTTTAGCAGCTGATGTATTAGCAGCTACGGTTACTACTGCAGATGATACGACAGGGAAGGGTACCATATACGATCTTACTCGTCCGATTAACTTCGATGCATCTATCATTCTTCATAAATGGGAAGATGATGAGGGTAAAGAGGTTTTCTGGCATTCTTCTTCGCATCTAATGGCAGAAGCTATTTCGATTCTTTTCCCAGGAGCAAAATTCGGTATAGGACCAGCAATTGAAAGTGGATTTTATTATGATGTTGATTTTGGTGACCATCAAGTAGTAGAAGCAGATCTTCAAAAGATTG
>CAYFTA010000117.1:0-3087 GCA_964346015.1 uncultured Muribaculaceae bacterium
CGCACACAGAATTCATCGTAGACAGCATTCCAAGGCATTGTTTTTCCTTCTTCAATGAGCTGAAGAACTTCAAATGCATTTCCAGCAAGTTCATGTTTACTAATAAGTTCTATTGGTTCAAGAAGAGCCTTTGTCATACATTTTTGTGCTGCACGAGAACCGATTACATAAGCTCCAATACGATTTATAGAGCCATCAAAGAAATCAAGTCCGTAATGAACTCTATCAAGAGCGCCGGCACGTACAATTTCATGGAAAAGGTCTTGAGTATTGTCATCCATTAAGGTTACATGGTCTGAATCCCAGCGAATAGGGCGACTTACGTGTAGCATAAGTTCTGGAACAAACTGAAGTAGTGCTGAAACTTTATCTCCAGGAATTTCAGTTGGATGGTAGTGACCAGTGTCTATGGTAAGGATGATATTATTCTTTGCAGCATAGGCAGTATAGAAGTCTTGAGAACCGACAGTGAAACTTTCTAAGCCCATTCCAAAGACCTTTCCTTCAACACAATCCTTCATCCAGTCCTTTTTCTCTGCAAAAATCTCATCAAGCGATTTCTTTAGAGTTTCACGATAAAGCATATGGTTTACAGAAACATCTTTGCATCCATCATGTACCCAAACATTCATAATACAAGGGTCATTTTGAGCCTTACCCATTGCGTCTGCAATATCACGACAGCGTTTAGTATGTTCTACCCAAAATTGTCTAATATCTTCGTTTGGATTTGCAAGTGAAAGATTGCCACTTTTCGGATGTGAAAATGAAGTGGAGTTAAAATCAAGTGGAGTATTGTGCTCCTTAGCCCAATCAATCCAACTTTGAAAATGCTCTATACCTACTTCATCGCGATCTACTACCTTACCTTGGAAATCACCATAGATTTCATGGAGATTAAGTCTATGGTCTCCTGGAATTAGACTTTTTGCCTTAAGAATATCGGAACGAAGCTCATCGATATTTCTTGCAGCTCCAGGATAATTTCCAGTTACAGCAATACCACCACTAAGTTTACCAGATTGAACCTCAAAGCCTTTTACATCATCAGCCTGCCAGCAATGCAAGCTAAGATGGAAGTCATGAAGTTGTTTTAGTACTTTTTCCGTGTCAATTTCAAGCTCTGCATATCTTTCTTTTGCAATTGCATAAGCTTGGTGTACAAGGTTTGTATTCATAATTATTTTGTCGTTATTTTAATAAATCTTTGATATTCTTTTTCCCACACGTCTACTTCTTTAGGAAAGTAGGTAACAAGTTCCACTGAAGCAGCAGATATTTTTCTCATTTCCTCCAAAGTGTTAATAATTCCAGCAGTTTTCATTTGCATAAGAACATTGCCAAGTGCAGTTCCTTCCACGGGTCCACAGATGACAGGCATATTTAAAGCATTGGCAGTACACTGCATTAGATATTTATTTTGTGAACCACCCCCTATTACATGAAATTTCTTAATAGGTAGGTCGCTAATACTTTCTATCATATTTATAACCTGACGATAACGAAGAGCAAGGCTCCTAAATATACACCTACAAAAATCGGCAGGAGTCTTAGGAGTAGATTGTCCCGTAGCAATACAGTAGTCGCGGATAGCTTCTATCATAGAAGTTGGATGTAAAAAGCTAGGGTCATCCGGGTTTATAAGACCCTCAAATGAGGATTTTTCGGAGAGTGCAACAAGCTCACCCACCGAGGAAGGTACATCAACAAACTCTTTTCTGCTTTGCTCAAATAACCAAAGTCCACATATGTTTTTTAAGAATCTAGTGGTCCCCTCGACACCACCCTCATTGGTTAAGTTGGCCCTGAAGCTTTCCTCTGAAATAATAGGTTTTGGGGACTCTATACCTAGAAGAGACCACGTACCACAGCTTAGATAGGCATAGTCGCTGTCTTGTGCAGGAACAGCAACAACAGCAGAAGCAGTGTCGTGACCAGCAACAGCAACTACAGGTATGTCCCCAAGACCTGAGAACTCCTGCACCTGTTTGCTAATAGGTCCAACTAATGTTCCAGGTTGAGTCATAGGTCCAAATTTTTCTCTGGGAATTCCTAGGGCTTTCAAAATCTCCGAATCAAGTTCTTTTGTAACTGGATTTAAAAATTGTGAGGTAGATGCTACTGTATATTCGCAAATTGCTTTTCCAGTAAGCATATATATAATAGCATCTGGAATGAAAAGTATTTTATCTGCGTTTTTTAGAACCTGATTATTGTTATGTTGCAATGTGTCAAGTTGAAAAAGTGAGTTTAAGTTTAAAAATTGTGTTCCTGTACGTTTATATATTTCCTTGGCAGGCATTTTTTTGAAAAATCTTTCTTGCGCCCCTTCTGTATGTTGGTCCCTATAAGAATGTGGGAGGCCAAGAAGTTGCCCATTAGATGTGAAAAAGGCAAAATCGCAACCCCAAGTATCTACACCGATGGATTCAAGAGTAACTCCAAGTCTTGACACTTCCTTAAGACCTTTTAAAATTCCATAATAAAGGTTTGCTAAATCCCAGTAAAGATGTCCGCTTAGGGGAATTATTGGATTGTCAAAGCGTGTAATTTCTTTCATTGTGACCTTCTCCCCATCGAATGAGGCTAGGACTGTTCTTCCACTTGTTGCCCCAAGGTCTACTGCAAAAAAGCTTTTCATAACGAATTGTTGTAATAAACTGAAGCAAGATACTAAGCCTAAGTGTTGATTTACTTTCATTTTTGATAATCTTACTTGTTTTTTTGCCCTTTTATGTAGAATTCACTTTTTGAATTATGAAATTTAGTTTATAGAGATTTTTTTGGGGTTGTTTAGGATAAATTATAACTTAGTCAGTCAAAATTTATTTAGAATAATTATTATGAAACAGAAGCGATTCATATTACCGGAATATGAAATTCCAAGGCAATGGTATAATATTCAGGCAGATATGCGGAATAAGCCAATGCCAATGCTCCATCCAAAGACAAAGGAACCTATAACTATTGAAGATTTAACTGCGCTTTTCTGCGAAGAATGCTCTAGGCAGGAACTAAATCAAACGGATAGGTGGATTGATATTCCTGAAGAAGTACTTGAAAAATATACTTATTATCGCAGCACAC
>CAYFTA010000118.1:0-3085 GCA_964346015.1 uncultured Muribaculaceae bacterium
GGTTGAGCCGTTGAAACTACGGCACCGACGGTAAAGTCCGGATAGAAGAAGATTGCCTCAATATTTATGCTATTACATTTATTTCCACAAATTGTGGCGGTGGTGTTTGGATTACATTATGAACCAAAAGACACCGTTGCAGCAGAAAAGCTTGATGCTATAACTATTTCAGCTCAAGCTGTAAACACTCGTACATCACCTCTTCGCCTTGTAGACATCAATAGGCAGGAAATTATTTCCAATGCAGCAGGAAGCACTTTTCCTGAACTAATCAAGAACGTTCCAGGAGTATATGCCACATCTGAAACAGGAAGTTTCGGTGATGCTAAAATTAATATTAGAGGGTTCAAGCAGGAAAACATATCTGTACTTCTGAATGGAATTCCAATCTCAGGACTAACCTCAGGGAGTATGTACTGGAACAACTGGATGGGACTTGCGGATGCAACTGCAAAGATTCAAGTGCAGAAAGGGATTGGGAACTCTATGATTTCCGACAATTCTGTTGGGGGAACAATCAATATTATAACAAATCAACCAACTGAAAAGCCAAATGTCGAAGCTAGCTACAGCCATACTAGCTATGGAGCAAACTCAGCTTCCGTATCTATAAATTCGGGATTCCATAAGGGATGGGCTATCTCCTTAATGGGCTCACACAACTGGGGTAGAAGCTATGCCGAATACACTGATATGAGCACTTGGTCCTATTTGCTTGCTATCACCAAACGATTCAAAGCAAATCATAGTCTCAATTTTACAGCTATGGGCTCACCTGAAACACACGCGCAAAGATCGCAAAGACTAACATATGCAGAAGTTGAGAAATATGGCAGAAATTATAACAAAAACTGGGGTTGGGATATCAATGGGAAACGCACTCTATCTCAAAATAAATATTTCAAGCCATATTTCACCCTCACACACATTTACAGCAAAGAAAAATTACAGCTCAGTACAACTGCTTATGCTGCACTAGCTAATGGAGGAGGACTATTCACAGAAAGCAAAGGAAATAGAATCGCTTCGTATATAACAGACGATGGCTTGATAGACTGGAGAGCTGCAAGAGCTAGTAACGGGGACAGTGCTCAAAATATCATAACTCACTTCCTTGCTGGGCATACACAATTAGGTTTAAAATCGAATGTTATTATAGATATTACACCTTATTTTAAACTTGATAGCGGCATACATTACCAATTCTACGACACGTGGGAGAAAGAAAAAATTACTGACCTTCTCGGTGCGGATTATTGGTATGAGCCATATGAAGAGAATGCGCTTCACGGACTGCTAGGAAGAGACCCTATTAAGAAAGTAGGCGATTTAGTAAGAGTCCAAAATGGAAGGGAACAACATTACATAACTCTTTATACAGCCACAACATACCAAGCAAGTAAAATTATAGTCAATGCAGGAGCATCAATAAGTGGGACAATCCTAAAAAGATGGGATACATACAACTATGCCGAATCAGACAAATGGAGCCAATGGACAGGAGGCATAGGTGGTAGTGCAAAAATTGGAGTTCTTTATAAGCTCAATCAATTAAATAGTTTCTATCTAAACGGTGCTGTATATAGCAGAGCTCCATACTACAACATATTCTTTTCTAACGGAAACAATATGCCTTCCAAAGATATAACCAATGAAAAGAATATTCTCTCAGAAATTGGGTATCGAAGAACAGGAAACAGATTCGCAGTTGAAGCAACAGCATACGCAGCATACTGGATTGATAAAGCAATAATTAGCTCTCCCTATAAAAGCCTTGATGAAGACCCATATCGATTTATGGTTAAAGGTCTCAACGCTCTCCACATAGGTCTTGAAATAAATGCATCTTTCCGAATTAGTCGACTCCTAAAAGCAGAGTGTTTTGCATCAATAGGCGACTGGAGATGGAAGAATGATGTTCAAGCTCGTATTTATGATCCTGTCACCTCGCGCCCAATACAAGAGATTAACATATATACAAAAAATCTTCATATTGGTGATGCCCCGCAGACTCAAATTGGAACAGCACTAAGGCTGGATACAGGTAAAATGAAAGCCTATATAAACTGGAACTACAACGACCGCCTTTGGGCAGACTTTGACCCTGTATCAAGAACTGATCCAGAGTTTCGTGGTGACTCCTATAGACTTCCTAGTTATCATCTACTTAACGCAGGTATATCTTGGCATCCAAGCATTAAGAAACTCGGACTTATGCTCTTTGTCAATATAAATAACATCACAGATTCATATTATGTAGAACGTGGCAGGGATGGATATAATCATGATAAAGATAGCTTCACAGGATATTGGGGTAACGGTAGCAACTTCAACTTTGGGATTAGACTAGCTTTTCCTGCTTTTCACTGATAAATTTTATAGTTAATAACAAGCATCTTCTACTAGGTTTTGTCGAAAAAATTGGAGAATTGAAATAATTTTTCTAATTTTGAAAAGTTCAAATTTAGAGCATTTAAATGTAAAGAACCTAAATAACAAACAATTAAATATTATGAATAATAACAAAATTTACGACTATAAGGCCCCATCTAACAAAGGTGCTGAAATAGACTTCTCTCAATACAAAGATAAAGTATTATTGATTGTCAACACGGCATCAAAATGTGGTTTTACTCCGCAATATGATGGTTTAGAGGCACTTAATAAGAAATATAAGGACAAAGGATTAGTTATCATAGGTTTCCCTTGTGATCAATTTGCAAACCAAGAACCAGGTTCGAACGAAGAAATTGCAGAATTCTGCCGTATCAACCATGGTGTTACATTCCAATTAATGTCAAAAATAGAAGTTAATGGTGAAAATGAACACCCAATTTACACCTACCTCAAATCAGTAGCTCCTAGCGAAGAATATAAGGGTGTAAAAGCAAAAGCTACTCGTACAATGTTGAAGGGGCTAAGCAAAACTGCAAAGAAAGACAGTGATATCTTATGGAATTTTACCAAATTCCTCATCAATCAAGATGGAAGCACAGTTAAACGCTTCCCACCAGTTACAACTCCAGAAGAATTAGAAAAAGAAATTAAGGCTATTCTATAATTTTATAGGTCTAATTTTGTAATA
>CAYFTA010000119.1:0-3017 GCA_964346015.1 uncultured Muribaculaceae bacterium
AATACGGAAACTTTTCTTGCCCAGTATGTCTACCAAATTGAGTTTTTACTTCATTCTGACTAAAAAGAACCTGACCTGCAAGAAGAGTAAAAAATAAAAGTATTGTCTTATTCATATTATTTTACCCAAAAACTTTCAGTTAATAAATCTTCATCCAAAGAAGAAGGTCCTACCATTACAATGAATTCGCCTTCTTCAACTATTGGTATCATATTGATATCTAAGAAAGAAAGCTTATCTGGGGTAATTGTAAACTCTACTATCTTTTCTTCTCCCACTTCTAGCGAGATCCTAGAAAAGTCTTTTAACTCCTTAACTGGTCTAGTTACCTGAGAAAAGCGATCTCTAATATAGAGTTGAACAATCTCATCTCCAGCCATAGTTCCTGTATTTTTAACTTTAACAGACACTTTTACATTATCTTTTTTATTGATTTCTGTTCTATCTAATTGAAGATCTGTGTACTCATAATTTGTGTAGCTTAGACCATAGCCAAAAGCATATAAAGGAGTACTTGGAGTTACAGCATATGGATGGAAATATTGAGACGGTTTATGATTATAAATCATCTGAATTTGCCCAGTTGAGCGTGGTATTGTAATAGGCAGTTTAGCAGAAGGATTCACCTTTCCATAGAGAATCTCTGCTACAGCCTGACCACCGTACATTCCTGGTTCCCATGCATTTAGCAAAGCTGGAATATTCTCTGCAATCCATTCTACGCCAAGAGGACGACCTGTCACAAGTACTACAATTGTTGGTTTACCTGTTGCATGGATTCTTTCAATTAGCTGATTTTGAAGACCCACGAGATTAATATCGGAACGGTCTGTATCTTCTCCACAAGTTCTTTGTGTCCAATTATCACGAAACATATGCTCCCCTGCAACCACTATATTTAAATCGCAAGCTCTAGCTTTTGCTACAGCTTCATCAACCTTAGCTTGGGACATTGTTTGTGGATCCCAACCTTGATCAACAAATACATATTCTGTCTTAGGAGAAATCATCTTTAGACCCTCTAAAATTGTAATACAGTTTTCTTCTTTTTGCTTTGCTGTCCAGTCCCCCATAATATTATGGTCATCTGCATTGATTCCTGTTACAAGAACTTTTTTATATTTATTTTCATCTAAAGGAAGAATACCTTCATTCTTAAGAAGAACAATTCCTTGTCTTGCTGCATCAAGAGCCGTTTCTCTATGTTCTGGACATAGCCTTACATCCATTGTGGTTTTAGGATTTGCAAACGGCTGTTCAAATAAACCTAAACGGAATTTAATTTCAAGAATTTTTCTAACCGATTGGTCAATTCTTGACTCTGGAATTCTTTTCTCCCGAACAAGTTCACAAACTAACTCATTCCAATGAATTCCATGCATATGTAAATCCATACCTGCCATAATTGACTGATAATAAGCCTCTTTCAGACTTTCGGCTGTTGCATGCAAATCATATACATGTTCTATATCCATCCAATCGCTCACAACAAAACCATCAAAACCCCATTCTCCTCGAAGAACATCTGTCATTAACCATTTATTCGTATGACATGGAATGCCATTGAGTTCATTATGTGCTGTCATTAGGGAAAGAGCTCCAGCTTCAACTCCAGCTTGGAACGGTGGGAAGAAAACTTCTCTAATTGTACGCTCCGAAAGATCTGTTGGCGAACCATTTGTACCATTAATTGGTTGACTACCAGCTGCAAAATGTTTAATACAAGCAAGTACATCATCTTCATTAAAATCTCCTTGATATCCTTTTATAGTTTCCACACCCATCATAGTTACAAGATAAGGGTCTTCACCATAAGTCTCTCCAACACGACCCCATCTTGCATCTCTAGCTACTTCTATATTAGGATTAAAAGTCCAATGCATATTCATAGCTCTCATTTCTAGAGCTGTTTGACGGGCAATCTTATATGCTAGGTCAAGATTAAACGAAGAAGCAAGGCCTATATTAGTAGGATAAGCTGTATTGTCTGGGCAATTACAATTTCCATGAATCGCATCTATACCAAAAATAATTGGTATTTGCAGTCTACTTTCCATTGCAAGTTCTTGAAGATAATTAGCTTCTTCTATTGTAAGAACATGAAGGAATGAACCAATAAGTCCCTGCTTTGTCCAAAGTTCAATAGTATCTGCTGGGAAACCAGGATAGTAGGCCTGAGCTGTATTTGTTTTAAGATCTTCTTCTGTTAAATGTTCTTCATTAGCCCTAATATGCTCTATCCCGACGAACTGGTTCATTTGTCCCACCTTCTCTTCTAATGTCATGCGCGAAAGAAGGTCCTCAACTCTTTTCTCTACTGATTTTGTCGCATCTTTATATACAGGTATTTTATCTGCTGAATTACAAGAAATGAGGATACTAAAAAATAATAAAGTAAACATTCGTCTCATAGTCATATTAGTCTTTTTGCGTTATGTTTTTAATAAATTGAATTTCTTCTTTTGTCCACCTCACTCCTGACTTTTTCAGTCGGTGTTAAGGCATTTGTTCAATCTTAATTTCTGGTTCTGGAAAAGGGGGTTGAAATTCTGACTTACGATCCTTGCGTGCTTTTTTACGTTTGTATCGTTCAGTATATTTTTGAAGGATTTTTGCCTCCTTTTCTGCTTGTTCTGCAATTTCTTTAAGTGCCTTTCGTTTTTTAGCACGCTCCTTTTCTTTTCGTTTTTCTAAACGTGCTAAACGTTTAATCTCATCTTGCTCGTCTTGAAGCTTCCATTTTGCTTCCCTTTCTTCTTGTTTTAATTTTTTTTCAGCCTCTCTCGCTGCTTTTGCTGCTGCTTTTTTCTGAGCTTTGATAAATTTAGCATCTAAAACAGGTACAATTGTATCAGTAATAACTAAAGAATCCTTAGCAAGCTCTATCCCTTCTACAACTGCATGATTAAGAGAATCTAATTGGGAGGTATGAGCTAAAGAGTCTGCAATAATTAAAGAATCCACACTAACCAAGGAATCTATACTAGCTAAAGAATCTGCACTAGCCAAAGAATCTA
>CAYFTA010000120.1:0-2999 GCA_964346015.1 uncultured Muribaculaceae bacterium
TATGATGTTGATTTTGGTGACCATCAAGTAGTAGAAGCAGATCTTCAAAAGATTGAGAAGAAAATGATCGAATTAGCTCGCACAAAACAAGAGTTCAAAAGAAAAGAAGTGTCTAAGGAAGAAGCTTTGAAAGTCTTTAAAGAAAAAGGTGATGAATATAAGTGTGAACTTATTGACGAGCTTGAAGATGGTACAATTACATTTTATACAAGTGGAGAGTTTACAGACCTTTGTCGTGGGCCTCATTTGAAAGACACCTCCGTAATAAAAGCAGTAAAGCTTACGGGCCTTGCTGGGGCGTATTGGAGAGGAGATCAGGAGCGCCAGCAACTAACTCGTGTATATGGAATCACTTTTCCAAAAGAGTCGTTATTGAAAGACTATCTTCTTATGTTAGAGGAGGCTAAAAAGCGCGACCATCGTAAGTTAGGTAGAGAAATGGAACTATTTATGTTCTCGCCTAAAGTTGGACAAGGTCTTCCAATGTGGCTACCAAAAGGAGCAATGTTGAGAGAGCGTCTTGAAGAGTTTTTAAAGAAAGTACAAAAATCCCATGGCTATCTTCCTGTAATTACTCCGCATATTGGAAATAAGGACCTATATGTGACTTCAGGTCACTATGCAAAATATGGAAAGGATTCGTTCCAACCAATTCATACTCCGCAAGAAGGAGAAGAGTATTTACTAAAACCAATGAACTGTCCTCATCACTGTGAGATATATAAGTCTAAGCCAAGATCTTATAAAGAACTCCCAGTTAGATTAGCAGAGTTTGGCACTGTATATCGTTATGAGCAAAGCGGTGAGTTACATGGACTTACTCGTGTGCGTAGTTTTACTCAAGATGATGCACATATTTTCTGCCGTCCAGATCAGCTTAAAGATGAATTTTGCAAAGTAATAGACATAATTCTTTACGTTTTTAAGACATTGGATTTCAAGGAATTTACAGCACAAGTCTCTCTTCGTGATCCAAATGATAAAAATAAATACATTGGTTCAGATGAAAACTGGGATAAGGCAGAACAAGCAATAATTGAGGCTGCAGAGGAGAAGGGACTTGAAACTACAGTAGAGACAGGCGAAGCAGCTTTCTATGGCCCTAAACTTGATTTTATGGTAAAGGATGCAATTGGCAGAAAATGGCAGCTTGGTACAATTCAAGTAGACTATAATCTTCCAGAGCGTTTTGAATTAGAGTATGTAGGTAGTGATAATCAAAAGCATCGTCCAATTATGATACATAGGGCACCATTTGGTTCTCTTGAAAGATTCGTTGCAGTTCTACTTGAGCATACTGGTGGGAAGCTACCTCTTTGGTTGACTCCAGATCAAGTTAATATTTTGCCAGTGAGCGAAAAATTTACTAATTATGCAGAAAAAGTTGCTGATTTGCTTAAAAATGCCGATATTCGCGTCGCAATTGACGATAGGAATGAAACCCTAGGCAAGAGGATCCGTGAGAATGAACTCAAGAGGGTCCCATTCTTGGTGATTGTAGGTGAAAAGGATGAAACTGAAGAAGTAATTTCAGTAAGAAGACAAGGTGGAGTAGATTTAGGCGTAATGCCTACAGAAGACTTCATAAAATTAATAGAAAAAGAAATTCAGGCGCAGTTAGCCTAAACAATATTATTAACTAAATATAAATATAGGAGGAAAATTTATCGCAACACAAAACAAACCATCAACACATCGTTTTAGTGGTCCAAGACCAAGAACAAGTAGTGGCCCAGGCCGTCCTAATAGAGATAATAGATGGAGAAGGCCTAATAAAGATGAAGACGGATTAAGAATCAATGAGGAGATTACTGCTCCAAAGGTAAGAGTCGTAGGAGATAATATACCAGAGCAAGGAATCTATTCTATTTCCAAGGCACTTCAGATTGCTGAAGAGCTGGGGCATGATTTGGTTGAAGTGGCAGCAACAGCGGAACCTCCTGTATGTAGGGTAATGGACTACCAAAAGTATCTCTATCAACAAAGAAAGAGAGCAAGAGAGAAAAAGTCCAATGCTGCTAGAGTAGTTATTAAGGAGATAAGATTCGGTCCTAATACAGATGAGCATGACTTCCAATTTAAATTAAAGCATGCACAGCAGTTCTTACAGGATGGTGCCAAAGTAAAGGCTTTTGTGTTTTTTAGAGGACGTTCTATTGTTTATGCAGATCAAGGAGAAAAACTTCTTCTTCGTTTTGCTGTAGAGCTTGAAGAATATGGTAGAGCAGAACAAATGCCGAAGCTTGAGGGTAAGAGGATGATTATGATGATTGCTCCTATTAAGAAAAAATAATCAGGCGAGTAGATTGTGAAATTTACTTTCATGAAGACAATAAATCCAATAATGGATGATATATTATTTATAAACAGTTAAAAAATTTAACTATGCCAAAGATTAAGACCAACTCCGGTGCAAAAAAGCGCTTTACGCTTACCGGAACGGGAAAAGTGAAGAGAAAACATGCTTATAAAAGCCACATTCTCACTAAAAAAACCAAAAAGCAGAAGAGAAATTTAACTCACACAGGAATTATATCACCTGCTGATACTAAGAGAGTTAAAGCTTTATTGGGTATTAATTAATTATTAAGTTGAACTTGGAATGCAGTTGAAAAGCTCCAAAGAGGACACTGCCTCCATAAAACAGTTAAATTTATGCCAAGATCGGTAAATTCAGTTGCCTCAAAGGCACGCCGCAAAAAAATTCTTAAAAGAACTCGCGGTAATTTTCTTTCAAGAAGAAATGTTTGGACGGTAGCAAAGAATACCTATGAAAAAGGTCTTACTTATGCTTACCGTGATCGTAAGAACAAAAAACGTTCTTTCCGTGCTCTATGGATTCAAAGAATTAATGCTGCTGCACGTCAGTACGGTATGACTTATTCTCAATTCATGGGTAAATTAGCAAAGCAGAACATTGGTTTGAACCGTAAAGTTCTTGCAGACCTTGCTATGAATAATCCTCAAGCATTTGAGGCTATTGTAAATTCTGTAAAATA
>CAYFTA010000121.1:0-2976 GCA_964346015.1 uncultured Muribaculaceae bacterium
TATATAAGCCTTCTTATATTAGCTTACATACTGTTCTGGCTTTTTATGGGATAATTCCAGAGGCTATAACACAAATTACAGGGGTTTCTTCTCTAAAAACAGCAGAGTTTCAGAATGCCCTTGGTATTTACACATATAAGTCCATAAAGCCAGAGTTAATGTTTGGTTATGAGCTTAAATCTTTTGGGGATAGGAGCATTTTATTCGCATATCCAGAAAAGGCTATTTTAGATTTACTCTATCTATACCCATTTTATAATTCTGAAGCAGAAATAATGGAACTAAGACTTGATGAAGATTTCATGACCAATGAATTAAATATAGAGCGTCTCAATGGTTATATGGAGGGGTTCGCAAGCAAAGCACTTACAAAACGTGTTGAACTAATGAAAAACATTATTGGAATATGATAGAATTAGAGCAAATAAAGGCCTATTTTCCAATAGAGCTTAGAGAAAATACAACTTTTCAGAAGTATATGCTTAAAGAGTATATCCAACTGATGATACTTGATTTTCTTTCTACATCCCAATATGTAAAAAAAATAGTCTTTATTGGTGGTACAAATCTGAGACTTGTTAAGGGTATCAATCGATTTTCTGAAGATTTAGACTTTGATTGTAAAGGTTTTTCTAAGGATGAGTTTATACAGATGACTGACGATATATTGACTTATCTTCAGCGTTCAGGACTTCGTGTTGAAGCCAGAGACCAGGCGAATGATAAACTTAAGGCATTTAGAAGAAACCTATATTTTCCAGAACTGCTTTTTGATTTAGGTTTGTATGGTTATAGAGAAGAGCGATTTTTAATAAAAGTTGAAAGCCAAGACCAAGAATATGAATATGTTCCAAAAATTGTCAATATAAAGCGTTTGGGATTCTTTTTCCCATTTCCCGTCCCTTCAGATTCAATACTTTGTGCTATGAAATTATCTGCACTTTTAACCCGTCAAAAGGGCAGAGATTTTTATGATTCTATGTTCCTATTAGGAATAACAGAACCAGATTATAATTATTTGGCAGTTAAAAAAGGAATCCACAATAAAACCGAACTCAAGTCGGTCCTAATAGAAATGACAGAAAAGACCGATTTGAAGAAAAAATATCGCGATTTCGAACATTTATTGTTTGACAAATCAGATGCAGAAAAAGTACTATTCTTTGACGAGTTCATCAAAGAGCTATAGAGCCGTTCACTTTTGAATAATTTTACCAGGTGTCGGAGCGGAAGGGGGAGGCGGGGATGCCGTAGGTGTTGAAGAGGGTGGCTTCGGACCAGTTTTTCATTCCGTAGCGGACTGCAACTGGGTTTGGCACTTCTGGGCATTTATAGACCTTAACTTTTCGGTAGCCTTGGTCATTTATAAGGATACCTTTCGCTGGGTAAAATATTTGGTCTTCGCCAGCTAGTTCGAAGCCGTCAATATCCATATTTATAGGGCTAAGTCCCATTTTTCCTGCTTCGAAGGTAACAAGTGCTTCGCCTTCGCTAAATTCAAATTGAATGGCAATAGGTGGATTGGCATCGATGTAATCGTAGCCATAGTCATTTGCGAGAGCAAGAAAAGCTAAGCGGTCACCAACGACTTTTTTGTTGGCAGGATGGATGCAATTTAATTCGCCAGCATCGTGAGTTGTTGCCATTCCGCTAAAAGGAATCATATCAAGCGTCTGAGCTTGAATCCACATCATATAGCCCAAATGTGGCAGATTAGGGTCTTCATATCTATATGGAGCCAGTTGAGTAAAGTAAAAAGGCATTTTATCATTACCCCATTCTTCTCGAAGCATTTTTGCAAAAGCAGGTTGCCATTGTTTGTAAAGCTTATATTGCATCCTATCATTGCAACCCTGGTACCAAATAAAGCCTTTGGCAGTATAAGGAATCACCGAATGAAGCATACCATTGTATAGAACCCCTGGCATTTGATAATCGTTCCATCCCCTCCATCTTTTTGCTTGAAGGTCAGATAAGTCGATATCGTTTGAAAATTCCTTTTCCAGTAGTTCAGGATTCATCCAACCAAAAATAGGAGTTCCGCCCCATGAAACATTAATAATGCCAATCGGAATTTCAAGAGTTTCATAAAGTCGTTTTGCAAAGAAATATGCAGTTGCGCTTGCTTCAGCCACTCCCTTAGGTGTATGTTCATACCAAGTAGCATTGCATTCTGCTTCTGGCTCAAGTGCAAGTTTTCTGTCTATGTTGCAAGAACGAATAGGAAGAGATGGCTTTGCTCCAAGTATTAAATCAGGAGCACCTAATACAGGTTGTCCTCCAAAACCCCTCATTCTCATTTCCATATTAGATTGTCCCATACATATCCACACTTCACCAATCATTATGTTTTTCAATGTGAGTTTTTCACCATCACTAAATGCTATTTCATAAGGACCACCAGCTTGTGGAGTCGCAATTCGAGCTTTCCATTGCCCAGCATCATCTGTCGTAACAACAGTTTTAACTTTCGACCAATTTGTAGTAATGGTAAGCTTTGCATTAGGCTTTGCCTTACCCCATAAAGCAACATTTTCATTTTGCTGAAGAACCATATTGTCAGCAAAAATAGGTGGCAAATAAACTTTTGCATTCAGAATAATTGCAGAAAGTGCAATCAAAATAGAACTAACAAAAAATCGTTTCATATTTCTTAATTTTATGATTACAAATTTAAGAAAATTCTACCTTCTTCCAAACTGGAATTGTCCGTATTCCAATATGTTTCGTGTCACAGATAAAACAGTAGATTTATCTGTAAGAAGTCACAAAAACAGGGCAAACATCCCTAAAACAGTAGTTGATACAGATGAAACGGTCATTTCGTCTGTAAGAGCGCGCAAAATGTGACAATTCTTCTTCAAAACCTCACCTCTTACAGACAGATGTGGTTGTTTGTCTGTGTCACGAAGTACAGGAAGTGTGTGGGGGAAATGTGAACACAAAAAGCCCTGCTAAAAAATAGCAGGGCTTTTT
>CAYFTA010000122.1:0-2903 GCA_964346015.1 uncultured Muribaculaceae bacterium
CCGTGAGGACCGCCACGTTGCATCGCATTTTCAAAACCCTTTGTACTACCGAAACGATAAGTGAGAGATAAAATAATATAACGACCAAGTGTATTATTTATCACCTCCTGACGATAGTTTACTTCATCTGTTACATGAAGATTCTTTGCCTGATTTAAAATATCATATGCTTTTAAAGCTAGAGTAAATTGCTTTTTGAAAAGGAGTTGAGTAATTTCTGCATTGAATATAAACTCATCTTCTTGTGGGGTTGTATAACCATTGTACCAGTTATAATCCAATTCTCCTTTTAAACCCATATTCCAAGGAAGTGTCCAGTTCAGCGAAAAATCAGCCTGATTATTGAAGGTTGCTTTTTGATTTGAGTTTTGAATTGTATACCAAGATTTATTTATCCTTGTTCTACCTCCCAAGTTTACTTCCACAAAATCATTCCTATAAGTAAAACGAAGACGTTGTGTAAAAGATAGATTATCTGTTTTATTTTCTAAAAATGAATCGGTGTTACCTAGATCTGGATAATCTTTATTAAACCTCTCATAGTTAAAGACTGCCGTTGCACTATCATAGTAATCTCCAAAATTAGCTGTAGAACTACCTATATATGAGGTAGAATTATTATACCTTGTATAGGTCATTGAGAAAATTGAAAAACCAGATTTTCCAAAAGGTGAATTAACCATTACTCGTGCGTCTACGTTTCCGCTTGTGGGCCCAGTAACTGGAATAGAGTATTGAGTTCCACCTTTATCATACCATTGTGCAGATGTAATAGGATTTTCAGTAAATGAGCCTCCAAATCTTGCATTAACTGATGTAAATGTCTTCTTATTTGTATGGCGGAACATTCCGCGAAGCCTATGAGAAAAATATGGTTTCAAATATGGATTACCTAATCTAATATTCAAAGGATTTGAATTATCTGGAACAGGCATCAATTGAGAAGTCGATGGTTGAGCTGAACGTCCCCAATAGAAAAACCTCATATTGGTATTATCATTGAATTCATACCTAAACATTGCCTGTGGGGCCCAGTTAACTACTTTGTTTTCATATAGTTTACCATTAGTAGTATTCTTAGTATTAGTTGGGTTAACATTAAGGCCTATTTGTGCTTGTAGTTTCTTTGTTTGATAAGTCAAACTTAATCCTGCACGATGGTTTATATAACGGTTCTCTATTGAGTTTGAATACGTATCATCTGGAGATTCTCCTTCTGTTTTATAATCAAGGTCTTTTGTTTGCTTTGTTATAGTCTGTCCAGTAGCTGCACTATTAAAAGCATCTTTATTTGATTTACTCTGATTCCAACTATATGAATAGTTCCCTTCTAAAAAGAGCTTCTCTGTAAGTGGCTCAGTATAAACAAGACGACCTGTAAGAGAAGTGGATTTAGAGCCGATTGTATAGCGTTGATTTACTATTTCACTTATTGGGTCTCCACCACCAACTAAGTCTTCATACCAAGTTAGAGACTGATTAAAGCCAATTAAATCATTATTTGAAAAATTATATCTAAAGTTTGTAGAAATGGTTCTTCCAGGTTTTCCTAGTCTTTGGCGGAAAAGTAAGAATCCACTTGCATTCATATTTTTACTGTCACCCTTATTACTATTAAAACCAGTATTTGTAGTGTCTGTCAATGAAACTAAATCTTCTTTTGGCTGTTTAATTGTACTAAAATCTGACCTTTCATCAAAAAGACCTGAACCAAAATTAAACTGTGGTTCAAAAAGTATTGATGTCTTTTCTGTAAATTTATGTTCTAGACGCACCCCAAATCTATGTCCTTGAGTGAAAGTCCTATTTATACCTTCATTATTATATACCAAACGACTTCCATCTTCCATAAAGGTCGTTTTTTTACTTTTTTCTTCCACTATATTATCAGAGCCGTTGTATAGGTAATTACCTGCAAGATCCATCTTACCATCTAGCAAAGAAAAAGCTCCATTGAGACCACCCATCCAAGAAGAAGTAATACCATTACCTCTACCCCAGCCACCTCGGCCACGTCCCATTCCACCGCCGCCACCACGCATACTTCCCATAATTGATGAAGCCATATCGTAAAAACCACGACTATTGGTGTTGTTAGCATTAAGAATCATACTAAGTTGACTCTTATCCGTAAAACGTCCCACCATAGCAGCTCCTTGATACCTCCAGCCTTCTTCGCCAAAAGTAGTCCCCATTGCTGGATAAGTGCCTTTTTCAGGAGCATCGTGACCACCACCTACCATTACATTACCAAACCAACCCTGCATCATACCTGGACGCATTTTTAGGTCTATTACCATCTCCTCTTCGCCATCATCAATGCCAGTAAATAAAGCCTGATCTGACTTTTTCTCCAACACTTTTACCTTTTCTATCATCTTGGCAGGAATATTTTTAGAGGCTAATTGTGGGTCATCTAAGAAGAATGTCTTACCATCGATTGTAATCTTTTTTATTTGTTCTCCATTTGCTGTAATAGTTCCATCTGCCTCCACTTCTACTCCTGGCAACTTTTTCAAAAGTTCCTCAAGCATATCATTTTCAGATGTTTTGAAAGAAGAAGCATTATATTCAATTGTATCTTTCTTAACTATTATTGGGTTTCCTATTGCAGAGACACTTGCAGCATCAAGTTGCCTATGATCTTGTTCCATCTTTACTTCTCCGAGAGCAAGATTCCCCTCAACATTAATCTCTCTTATATAAGGCTTATATCCCAACAGCTCTGCTTTAATAGAGTATTTCCCTTTACGTACTTTACTAAGGCTCACTTCCCCATCAGAATTTGACAATGCATAGCTTGCTGGTTTTTCCTCACCTTCTCTTGTTATTGAAACTGTTGCAAATGCCACTGCTTCTTGGCTTTTCTCATCAACTAGTTTTAAGCTTATAGTAAAGCCTCC
>CAYFTA010000123.1:0-2852 GCA_964346015.1 uncultured Muribaculaceae bacterium
TCGTCATTTTGGGATGGTGGCGAGTTTATTGCTTCTTCAGTTAAGCTTGAAGTAGGGCACCCTCCAGGAAATCCAGTTTTTCAGCTTTTTGCAAAATTCTTCACACTTTTCTTTAGTGCATCTAAGGCTGCTATGGCTGTGAATGCTATGAATGCATTGCTTTCTGCGCTAACCATACTTTTGCTTTTTTTAACAATAGCTTACATGGCCAAGCGCATGGTAAAGCCAGCAGAAGATGGCACATATACTGTGGCTCAAACTATTTTAATTCTAGGCTCAAGTGCTGTGGGAGCTCTTGCTTATTGTTTTTCAGATACTTTTTGGTTTTCTGCTGTTGAGGGAGAGGTCTATGCTATGTCTTCACTTTTCACTGCTCTAGTTTTATGGGCAATGATTAAGTGGTATGAGCAGGCTGATGAACCTTATGCAAATCGTTGGATTGTTTTGATATCATTTTTAATGGGACTATCAATCGGCATCCATCTTTTAAATTTGCTTACAATTCCGGCACTTGTGTTTTTATTTTATTATAAAAAAAGAGAAAATGGCGAGTATAATTTCAAAGAACAAGTTCTAATATTTTTACTCTCTGCTGTAATAGTGGCTATAATTCTTTTTGGAATTATTCCATATCTTCCAAAAACAGCAGCAGTATTTGACCTCTTCTTTGTAAATACATTAGGCTTACCTTTTAATTCAGGGGCCATCTTCTTTATGTTGCTTCTTTTAGGTCTATGTTTTTGGGGGCTATTCTGGACGCTTAAAAGGGGAAAATATTTTATAAATACGGTGCTTTTATGTTTCACCGTAATTATAATTGGTTTCTCTGTGTTCTCAATTGTAATTATTCGTTCATCAGCCAAGACTCCTACAAACGAGTATCAACCTGATAATCCTTATACTCTAGTAAGGTATTTAAGTCGCGAACAATATGGTACTACGCCATTAATTTATGGTCAATATTTTGATGCCGATTACGAGCTATCTGAGGATACTTACTGGACTCCATTAGGAGATAAATATATTAAAGCCAAAACTCCTCCTGTAGTGGAATATAAATCAAAGGATAAGATGTTTTTCCCAAGGATGTGGAGCAATAGTAGTCAAAGTCATATAGAGTTTTATGAGAGCTATATGGCTAACAAAGGCCGTCTTGGCAGTACAAATAAGCATAGAAAACCTACATTTTGGGAAAATTTAAGGTTTTTTAATGATTATCAAA
Source organism: uncultured Muribaculaceae bacterium (assembly GCA_964346015.1). GTDB lineage: Bacteria > Bacteroidota > Bacteroidia > Bacteroidales > UBA932 > Cryptobacteroides. The sequence continues at coordinate 1,223 of CAYFTA010000123.1, forward strand.
TGAACTGGATGTATTGGCGATATTTTATGTGGAATTTCGCTGGTCGTCAGAACGATATTCACAGTCCTTCTCCAGGAGATCCGTTCATCGGCAATTGGGAATCTGGTATAGGCTTTATAGACAAATTGAGATTAGGAGATCAGAGTGATGCTCCACCATATTTGAAGGAAAATAAGGGAAAGAACCATTATTATATGCTTCCTCTCTTGCTTGGAATCATAGGAATACTTTTCCAATTCAATAGAGATAAACGAGGCTCTTGGATTACTTTCTTGCTTTTCTTTATGACAGGAATTGCCATTGTAATTTATTTAAATCAACCTCCTTTCCAGGTTCGTGAAAGGGATTATGCTTATGCAGGTTCCTTCTATGCCTTTTCTATATGGATAGGATTGGGCGTGCTAGGAATTTATTCTTTGATAAAAAAATTGTTGCATAAGGTTTCCAAAAAGGTGGCGGAAAGTCCTTCAGATAAATTAAAAACTTCTATCGCTAGTGTTGTGGTTCTTGCTTGCTTAGGAGTTCCTGTTATAATGGCAGCAGAAAACTGGGATGATCACGATAGGAGTAATCGTTATACGGCAGTTGAAATAGCTAAGAACTACTTGAACTCTGTTGGACAAAACGGTATTTTAATAACTCATGGCGACAATGATACTTTCCCTCTTTGGTATGCTCAGGAGGTTGAAAGCATAAGAACAGATGTAAGAATATGTAATACCTCACTTCTTGGAACAGATTGGCATATAGATCAAATGAAATATGCTGTTAATGAGTCAGCGCCACTTCCTATTACTGTGGGGCCAGAACAATATCTCTATGGTACAAATGATTTTGTTCCTATTTATGAGGAAACAGAAGAGAGTGTTCCTATGTCTTTGTCTTATGTAATGGAGGTATTCAAGGATCCTACAGAAAAAATCCAATATGGATCTGTGGAAATGGGCTTTATCTGCTCAAGAAAATTGGTAATGCCTGTAAATAAAGAAAATGTCATCAAATTCGGAATACTACCAGAAAAATATGCAGATATTATTCCTGAGTCAATCGAATTGGTGATACCAGCTTCTAAAAATTATATAACCAAGGCAGAACTTTTCATGTTAGATTTTCTTTCTAATTATCAGTGGGATAGACCATTGAATCTGCTTAGTAGGGGAGGAGACATCCAAATAGGCATTAAAGATTATTTAATGTATGAAGGCTTTTCTTACAAATTTGTACCTATAAAGAACAGAACAAAAGCCTATCAAAACGGCTTTGTGGATTCGGAAGATCTCTATCATAAGGTAAAAAATGTATATACATGGGAAGCTTTTTCAAGAACTGATTACTATGTAGACTATCATCACTTTTACACCTTCAGTGGAGTAATGTCTCAAAGAGGAGTTTTTGTGGATGTGGCAGAAGCTCTTTTAGATGATGGTGAAAAAGAAAAGGCTATAGAAATCTTAGATATGTGTCAAGAATGTGTTCCAGAAGAATCATATCCTCTTGATATAAGCTATCTAGGTTTAACCAATGAATATATGGTGGCTTCAATGATAGAGCTATACTATACAGCTGGAGCAAAAGATAAGGCCGAAGACTTAATTAATAGGTTCTATCCTGCTTTACTCCAGTCTGCCAA
>CAYFTA010000124.1:0-2819 GCA_964346015.1 uncultured Muribaculaceae bacterium
GAAAAACCCTTGCCACTTTTTAACAAGTTAAGGAGCAAGGGTTTATATTGAAAACAAAAATTGTTTATTTTTTGAAATTAAGTTGAGCTTTTGTTTTCTTTTTGAATTCAACAGGTAGTCTCTCCCATTTTTCATAGTCCTTCATCATAGCTTCACCATCAATTGCCTCTAAATATTTTAAAGCGTTAATAGGGTCTTCTGTAATATAACTACCACATTGAGACAAAGTCATAAATGTTGAAGGTAGCTGCATACCTGGAACTGTATAATGTTCAAATGTTAATTTAGTTTCTGGCGTAAAATCCATCATCCTTTTTATCAATCCCTTCTTACCATTAAGAATTCCGCGTTTCTCCATATCCTTACCAAACTCACAGCTTATCTCCAATGCGACATCCGCGGGTTTATGACCCACATATATAATAACCGCTAAATCGTCACCCTTATATCCCCAAACTGTTTTTCCTTCTTTTGCATCAAATGAAGCAAATCGCGAATAAGGGACCTCAACTCCATTAATTTTCACTGACTTAGGAGCAAAAACTCCTTCTAAAACCACACTTACATTTCTCTCTGACAACATACCCTTGAAAGAACCCTGGCGAGGATCTACCTTTAGAACTAAATACGAAGCATTAGATTTCTTGGTAACCTTTGTTGTAGCATACTGTTCTGCATACGATTGACTTTCACCATCATCCTCATATAGTATAGTACTACTTTCGCCATCACCAGGAGCAACGAAAAAGCGCAACTCAGGACTTTGATATTGCAATGACGTTATCTCTGGCCCTGCCATAGGGATGATTGCACCCGCTTTTACAAAATAAGGGTTTTCGTTAATTGTATATAGCAGAGTCTCTGTTGTTCCGCCTTTATATGTTGTTCCTGTTGAAACATCATACCAGTCATTTCCTTCTGGAAACCACATTGCTCTTTCTGCTAACCCTGTCACTTCATCAACTGGCTGACAAACAACTGTAGCTAAAATATCGTCACCAAACATGAACTCTTCCTTCCAGTCATAAGCCTCATCCTTCTCTGGATAATAATAATACAATGGCCTACACATAGAAATACCTGTGTCATAAGTTTGTCGCGCCGCCGTATATATGTAAGGAGCAAGATCATATCTAAGCCTAACTGCCTCTCTCATTGGATCAAAATGATCTGGGAACACCCAGAATCTTTTCTCCATAGTACTATTCTTAGTGGAGTGAGTTTTAAAAATAGGTGTAAACACTCCTGATTGAATCCACCTTGTATATAATTCAGGATCTGTATGATAAACGCCCCTTGGTTGCATATGCCCTCCTATATCGTGCCCCCAATATCCATAACCAACGTTTGAAGCCGTTGCAGTGAAATAAGGCAAACCAGAAAGAACTTTCCACGTTGCATAAGTGTCTCCTGAGAACCCCACCTGATATCTATGACTACCGATTCCACCCCAACGATGATAAATCATAGGCCTAGGAGCTTCTTTGCCCAAATATTCAGTTTGACGAACTTTATCATTAAAGAATGTATAGTTTAACCAGAATGTGTTATTTAAATCCTTTGTATAATGGCTGTTTCTCCATTGCTGCCAATCTAGCCACCAAAAATCTACACCTTGTTTCTCAAATGGATGAATTATAGAGTTAAAATATGCATCCGACCATTCTTGCTGGTCAATACGGAAAGGGACAGCAGCTTTTGAACCATCTTCTTTTACATAGCCCTTAGGACCATCATAATCAGAAGTTCTCGAAAGATAATCTTTAACAAATCTTTCATATGGCTCTTCATATGGCTGAATTCCATTGTTAAAATGAAGATTTAAAGAGGTTTTAAGTTGCATTCGATGGAGTTGTTCTAAGAAGTTATCTGGATTCGGAAAAAGTTCTTTTTTCCAAGTATATCCTGTCCAGCCAATACGTTGACCAAACTCATCCCTTCCTGGTCTTCCACCTGGCTCTCTTGGCGGTGTGTTTGCTTTAAGCTCAGCCCAAGTCTCATGCCAATCCATATCAATAATCATCACATCAATAGGAATATTAAAGTCCTTAAAATGCTGTGCTAAATCAATGAATTCAAAATCTGAATATTGCCAATAGCGACACCACCAATAGCCAAAGGTATATTTTGGAGGAAGTGGAACCTTTCCTGCTATTTTAGTAAAATCTGTTATCGCATCTTTGTACTCATGACCATAAGCAAACATATACCAGTCTTGTCTATCAACATCTGTCCTGTTTTCAACCCAATACTTCCAATCAGAATCAACCTCAACAAAAACATGTCTCTCAGACTCATCTATCACAGCCCAGCCATCACGTGAGATAACTCCTAAATCATATGGTTCTATTGGATCATCCCCAGCATATTTGTCTAGAGTTCTTGTCGTACCTAAAAGGTTGCCAGAAGGGTCCATACCTGGCTTCCAAACCACCTTTTTTATCCCCTTTTTAGACTTTAGATCTACCATTTGAAAAACAACTGAAAGATTGTCTTTTGTAAATTTGCCAGTATTATAATATGTAAGAGTCAAATCTGATGTGGTTATTATAACCCTTGATTTAGATTGTCTTACTTTAAATTCTGGAGTTGGTAAATTGCGAGTTGTTATTCCTAAAGTTGCTCTGTCTTCAAACTTGCCATCTTCTGCCCATTCCATACGAATAAGTCGCGAAGTCAAAACAGTAAAACGAGCATTTCCCAATACAACTTGAGCATTTTCATTTGCTTGTGGATAAAATTTTAGAGCACAAGGAATTTCTGTAGCATTCGTAGCAAAAGAAAATAGCGAAACAAATGCCAATAAAACTAGTGTTATT
>CAYFTA010000125.1:0-2818 GCA_964346015.1 uncultured Muribaculaceae bacterium
GCTTGCCAAGGATTTCCATGCATAAGAGCAAAGAATATAGAAGATATTATTATTGCATTTGCTGGACTCGTTCTATGCGCTAAGCCCCTTAACACTAGGCCTCTACAAAGTAGTTCTTCAAAGAATGGAGCAAAGATGGAAACAGAAAGCAATGTTACCCATAATGGAGAATCTTGCATTAAGTTCTGTAGTGTATCTTCAAGCCAAGTTGGCATTTGAGGCAGGAATGATACTACAGGCTCAACAATAATAGCAGCTGCTATGGTCGCTAAAGAAGCTACTAGGGCTATAATTGCTAAATTTTTGCCACTTAAATGACTTCTATCTATAAAGCTAATTCCACGCTGTGAATATGGCACTGTTGAACTTTTAACAGAAGCATATATTAATGGAGGCAAAAACATAATAGGATAAACAATTATTATATTGTAGTTTAATAGTTCTGGTGCGAACCCAGCTATTAATAATCCAGCCAGTGAGCCTAATATGCCTCCAGCTATAAAAAGAGCTAGTAATACAAACATACCACCCCATCCTGGAAGGTAGTTATCAAATTTTCTTAATAAATTATAAGAACGAATTTTTCTTTTCTTACTCATATTATTATTGTCATTACGAGGCTTGTCCTGAGGCACGTAGTGCCGTGAGAAACTAGACGTGGTAATCTATTTCCTATATAAAGGAGAAGGATAAACTCCCTTATCAACAAATTCTTGAAGTTTAGCTACAACTCCTGGTCTATCTTCCTTAAATGTTACTCCAAACCAGCGAGATGGTGTAGAAAGAACTTCTGTACTAGCAGTTTTGTTCTGAATCATACGATCAATTGCATATGGGATGTAGAATTCTGTCTTTAACTCATTAATATTCTTTTTTAAGAAATCTTCAAATACTTCAGCACTTCGTGCAAAATAATCAGGAGTGAAGCCCCACATATTCATAGAACATAAATCCTTGCCTTTAAGTTCAACTCTTTCGCCCTTGCTATTATCCCCATAAACTTTTCCGTCAGCTTCTTTTACAATTTTATGGTGTTCTTCAATTTTTGTAAGGACGCCATTTTTTGCAGTACAAATACCTCTTGAAACTCCACCAGACTCAGAGAGAGTATTTTCAAGTTCAAAACCAATAATGCAGTATTCTCCCTTGGTATCTTTATGAGCTTTTAACCAGTCTGCAAGTATTTTAAATGATTCTTTTCCATAATAGTCATCTCCGTTAATAACTGCAAATGGCTCTTTAACCACATCAGATGCCATTAGTACTGCGTGTGCTGTTCCCCAAGGTTTTTCGCGTTCAGGGTTAAGCGTGTGTCCTTTTGGAATTTTATATAATTCTTGTGTTACAAATTGAAACTCAAGAGGAGAGCCATCTAAACATTTTACATTACCGTATTTTTCTTTGACTTGTTTTTTCATTTCATCTTCGAAATATTCGCGTACTATGTACACAACCTTGCCAAAGCCTGCATTAACAGCGTCATAGATTGAATAATCAATAATTGTTTCTTCATTAGGACCAAGACCATCCATTTGCTTGAGTCCACCATAGCGACTGCCCATGCCAGCAGCTAGTACTAAAAGTGTAGGTTTCATTTTATATAAGTTAAATAATTTATATTTTGGAGATTGCCACTAGGGAATCTAAACTTTTATACACATTAAGTATAAAATCTCTCAAAAATAGCTATTTTTGCATAGAAACTAAAATTACGAAGAATATTTTGGGAAAAATTAGAGATTTTTTCAATGGTGAGCATAAGAAGTTTGCTCGATTTCTGGTTATTAGTACTGGCTTTTTCATCATCATTTGGTTGATTGGGCCAGGTAATACTTTTATCCATTGGATAGGAGCAGCTCTTGAAATATCTGAGCAGAAGGGACAGATTGAGCAATATGAAAAGGAGATAAAAGATATGGATGAGCGTATAAAACTACTTACAACAGATAAAGATACTTTGGAAAAGTTTGCTAGGGAAAAGTTCTATTTTGCTGCACCCGATGAGGATATTTATATTATAGAAGATTAGTAGTTTGGTTTTCTATAGTACTAGTGGCTATTTCTCAATTAGCGATTAAAGAATTTGTAAAAACAATTTTATATTTCTATATTTGCAACCCATTTGTGGAATTTTGATTTCTCAGATGGGTGAATTTATTATTAAACAATTAATTACAAACAAAATGTTAAAACACTACGAAACCGTTTTCATTGCAACTCCCGTTTTATCTGAGGCTCAGATGAAGGAAGCGGTAGCAAAGTACACAACCTATTTAAAAGATAGAGGTGCTGAAATAGTGTACGAAGAGGACTGGGGTTTGAGACAATTAGCTTACCCAATCCAGAAAAAAACCAGTGGTTTTTATTATTTAATAGAGTTTAAAGCAGAGCCAACTCTTATTGCAAGATTAGAAACTCAGTATCGTCGCGACGAGAGAATTATGAGATTCTTGACTTTCGCTATGGATAAGCACGCAGTTGCTTACGCCGAGAAGAGAAGAGCAAACAAACAAGCTAAATAAGGAGGAAATATTATGGCACAAAAAAGTGAAATTCGTTATCTAAATCCTCCTACAGTTGAGGTAAGAAGAAAGAAATACTGCCGTTTCAAAAAGGCTGGTATTAAGTATATTGACTATAAGGATCCTGAGTTCCTTAAGAGATTTTTAAATGAGCAAGGTAAAATCCTTCCTCGTCGTCTCACTGGTACTTCACTTAAGTTCCAGAGAAAAGTGGCTCAAGCAATTAAGAGGGCAAGACATCTTGCACTTCTTCCTTATGTAACGGATCTTTTGAAATAGGAGGCAGCATTATGGAA
>CAYFTA010000126.1:0-2803 GCA_964346015.1 uncultured Muribaculaceae bacterium
TTATTTCTTAATGTCTCCAGCTTTGATAGCAGCTTGAGCAGCAGCTAGTCTAGCGATTGGAACACGGTATGGAGAGCAAGATACATAGTTAAGTCCAGTCTTGTAGCAGAACTCTACTGATGCAGGGTCACCACCATGCTCGCCGCAGATACCGCATTTAAGGTTCTCCTTAGTCTTGCGACCTTCTTTAACTGCGTAGTCAACTAATTTGCCAACAGCCTTTACGTCAAGTGTCTCAAATGGATCTTCATCAAGAATCTTGTTTCCTAGATAGTTACCCATGAAAGTACCTATATCGTCACGAGAGAAACCAAAGGTCATCTGTGTAAGGTCATTAGTCCCGAATGAGAAGAAGTCAGCTGTCTTAGCCATTCTGTCAGCAGTAAGAGCAGCACGAGGAATCTCAATCATTGTACCGAATTGGTAATCAATTTCAAATCCGAATTTTGCTTCAACTTCAGCCCTAATCTTCTCGCAAATAGCTTTTTGGAAACGAAGCTCTCTCTCAGAAATAGTTACTGGAACCATAATTTCTGGCATTGGATTAAATCCTTCTTTCTTAAGCTCTGCAGTTGCAGTGAAAATTGCACGGAACTGAGCCTCTGAAATCATTGGATAAGTAATATGAAGACGAATGCCACGGTGTCCCATCATAGGATTAACTTCGTGAAGAGCATCGCTACGTCTTTCTACTTCACCAACAGTAATATGAAGTTCGTCAGCAATTTCAGCTTTTTTAACGTCTGATTGAGGAACGAACTCGTGTAGAGGTGGGTCAAGTAGACGGAAAGTCACTGGCATACCATCCATAGTTCTCATTGTTCCTTTAACAGCAGCTTTAATATATGGTTCAAGTTCTAAAATAGCATCTTTTCTTTCTTCATCAGTTTGTGCAAGAATCATCTTACGAAGCTTAGAAAGTGGGGTGTCTGCATTTTGTCCATAGAACATATGTTCAATACGGAATAGACCAATACCTTCTGCTCCAAATTCAATAGCACGTTGTGCATCTTCTGGAGTATCGGCATTAGTTCTAACACCCATTGTGCGGAACTTATCAGTTAAGTTCATAAAGTCAACGAAACGTGGATCATCAGCTGCTGACATTGTTTCAATAGCAACATCGTAGATATTACCCTTAGTACCATTAAGTGAAAGAACATCTCCTTCTTTGTACACTTTATCACTTCCCTTGAATGAAATACTCTTGTTTTTGTGGTCAATGTGCATAGCCTCACAACCAACCAAACAGCATTTACCCCAACCACGAGCTACAAGAGCAGCGTGTGAAGTCATACCTCCTCTTTGAGTAAGAATACCAACAGCAGCCCTCATACCTTCAACGTCTTCCGGTGAAGTTTCTTCGCGTACAAGAATTGCGTCTACACCTTTAGCTGCATATTCCATTGCCTTCTCCTGAGTTAAAGCGATAACGCCAACGGCTCCACCTGGAGATGCAGGAAGACCATTCGCAACCACTTTTGCATTTTTCTCTGCAGCAGTATCAAGAACAGGGTGAAGAAGTTCATCAAGTTGCTTAGGAGCTAATCTCATTACGGCTGTTTTCTCATCAATAAGACCTTCATTAAGCATATCTAGGGCCATATTTAATGCTGCAACACCAGTTCTCTTACCAACTCGGCATTGTAGTATCCAAAGTTTATCTTCTTGGATAGTAAACTCAATATCCTGCATATCTTTAAAGTGCTTCTCAAGATGATTTTGAATATCATCAAGCTCTTTATAGATTTTTGGCATAAACTTTTCAAGAGACTCGAGATGCTCATTATGAGGGTTCTTTGTATACTCATTAAGTGGACTAGGAGTACGAATACCTGCAACAACGTCCTCTCCTTGAGCATTAATTAGCCACTCACCATAGAAAGTGTTAGCACCGTTAGCTGGGTTACGTGAGAAAGCAACGCCAGTAGCTGAGTGGTCACCCATATTACCAAATACCATTGCTTGTACGTTTACAGCTGTACCCCAATCATCAGGAATGTTCTCAATTCTTCTATAAGCTATAGCTCTTTTACCATTCCATGACTTGAAGACTCCACCTATTGAACCCCAAAGTTGCTCTTGTGGATTATCAGGGAATTCTACACCAAGAACTTCTTTAACTTTTACCTTAAATTGCTCGCAAAGGTCCTTAAGTTCATCGGCAGTAATCTCAGTATCAGATGCGTAGCCTCTCTTTTTCTTTAAGTCTTGCATCATTTTGTCTAGCTGAGTACGAATACCTTCTCCGTCTTCAGGCTCAACACCTTCTGCTTTTTCCATTACAACGTCAGCGTACATCATAATAAGACGACGATATGCATCATAAACGAAGCGTGGATTCTTAGTTTTAGCAATCATACCAGGTATAGTCTCTGATGAAAGACCAATGTTTAGAATAGTATCCATCATACCGGGCATTGAACTTCTCGCGCCAGAACGGCAGCTTAAAAGAAGTGGATTATCTTTATCTCCAAATTTTGAGCCCATTACTTTTTCTGTAGCCTTTACAGCATGAGCAACTTGTTCTCTTAGAGCGTCACTAAAACCGCCACCAAGTTCATAATACTCAGTACAAGTTTCAGTTGTAATAGTAAAACCAGCAGGTACTGGAAGTCCTATTTTACACATTTCCGCTAAGTTTGCTCCTTTACCTCCAAGAAGCTCACGCATTGTACCATCTCCTTCAGCAGTTTTTCCGCCAAAGAAGTAAACTCTTTTTTTACTCATTTCCATATATTTTTATAATTTATTTAGATATTTTGCTTTCAAACGCACGCAAAAATAATAAAAAAATGCCATA
>CAYFTA010000127.1:0-2763 GCA_964346015.1 uncultured Muribaculaceae bacterium
TTTTGCACTTAAGAATTCTCTATTCAAACGAGCAATATGAGCAACAGTTACCTTCTTAGGACATTCCATCTCACAAGCCCTAGTATTAGTACAAGTTCCAAAGCCTAGTTCGTCCATTTTTGCAACCATTGCTTTTGCACGTTTTGCTCCCTCAACTTTACCCTGAGGTAAAAGAGCTAATGAACTCACACGAGCTGCAACGAATAACATTGCAGAGCCATTTTTACATGTAGCTACACAAGCTCCACAACCTACACAAGCTGCTGCATCCATACTTTCTTCTGCTTTTTCATAAGGAATTGGAATAGCATTTCCATCTGGAACACCACCGGTTCCAACTGAAATAAATCCGCCTGCCTGAAGAATTTTTTCAAAAGCTCCACGATCTACAACTAAGTCTTTAATAACAGGAAATCCTTTACTTCTCCAAGGTTCAATAGTAATAGTATCACCATCTTTGAACTTACGCATATGGAGTTGACAAGTAGTAATTTCATCATCTGGACCGTGTGCGCGGCCATTAATATATAGAGAACAAGCTCCACAAATACCTTCACGACAATCATGGTCGAAGGCTACTGGACCACTGCTTTTACATCCCTTATTAACAGCTACCGGATCTATACCCTCCTGAATTAGCTGCTCATTAAGTATATCAAGCATCTCTAAAAAAGAACTATCTGGAGAAATATTTTTAACCTTATAGGTTTCAAAATGTCCTTTTGCTTTAGCGTTTTTCTGACGCCATATTTTTAATGTTAAATCCATCTTAATTAATCTTTATAGTTTCTAGTAGCAACTTTAACTGTTTCATAAATAAGAGGTTCCTTATGTAATACAGGTTCTTTATCTTCTCCCTTATATTCCCAAACAGCAACATACATAAAGTTCTTATCATCACGTTTAGTTTCACCTTCTTCTGTTTGGCTTTCTTCACGGAAGTGTCCACCACAAGATTCTTCTCTATGTAGCGCATCACGAGCCATTAATTCACCTATTTCAAAGAAGTCAACAAGGCGAATTGCTTTCTCTAACTCTTGATTAAATTCAGCATTTTCTCCTGGTACGTAAACATTTTTCCAAAAATCTTTCTTAAGAGCTTGAATTTTAACAATAGCTTCCTTAAGACCAGCTTCATTACGAGCCATACCAACATTATCCCACATAATATGACCTAATTCCTTATGGAAAGAATCAACTGATCTTTTACCTTTTATAGATAATAATTTAGTAATTTTATCCTTAATAGCTTTTTCTGCTTCTTCAAATTCAGGTGCTTTAGTATCTACCTTAGACTCCTTAAATTTACTAGCTAAATAATCACCAATTGTATAAGGCAAAATAAAGTAACCGTCAGCTAAACCCTGCATTAGAGCAGAAGCTCCAAGGCGGTTACCACCATGGTCAGAGAAATTAGCTTCTCCAATAGCGTAAAGTCCTGGTATTGTAGACATTAAATTATAATCAACCCAAGTTCCACCCATTGTATAGTGAATAGCTGGATAAATCATCATCGGCTCTTCATAAGGATTAGTATCAGTAATTTTTTCATACATCTGGAAAAGATTACCATATCTTGCTGTAATTACATCCTTACCTAGTCTTTCAATTGCTGTTTTAAAGTCAAGAAATACCGCTAAACCTGTTTCATTTACACCATAACCTGCATCACATCTTTCTTTTGCTGCACGTGATGCAACGTCACGAGGTACAAGATTACCAAATGCCGGATATCTACGTTCTAGATAATAGTCTCTATCTTCTTCCTTTATTTCTGATGGTTTAATTTGACGTTTGCGTAATTTTTCAACATCCTCCATCTTTTTAGGAACCCAAATACGTCCATCATTACGAAGTGATTCTGACATCAAAGTTAATTTAGACTGTTGTTCTCCGTGAACTGGAATACAAGTTGGGTGAATTTGTGCAAAACAAGGATTTGCAAAATATGCTCCTTTCTTATAACATTGCCACGCTGCAGAACCATTACTGTACATAGCATTTGTAGATAGAAAATAAGCATTTCCATAACCACCAGTTGCAATTACAACTGCATGAGCACCAAATCTTTCAAGCTTACCTGTAACAAGATTTCTAGCTATTATACCTTTAGCTTCACCGTTAATAACTACTAAGTCGACCATCTCATGACGAGGATAACTCTTTACAGATTTAAGTGCAATTTGACGATTCATCGCTGCATATGCACCCAAAAGAAGTTGTTGTCCTGTTTGTCCACGAGCATAAAAAGTACGGCTTACCTGTGCTCCACCAAATGAGCGATTAGCTAAGGTTCCACCATATTCTCTACCAAAAGGAACGCCCTGAGCAACACATTGGTCGATAATGTTATTACTTACTTCAGCAAGACGATAAACGTTTGCTTCACGGCTTCTATAGTCTCCTCCTTTTATAGTATCGTAAAAAAGACGATAGATAGAGTCGTTATCATTTTGATAGTTTTTTGCTGCGTTAATACCACCTTGCGCTGCAATAGAGTGAGCACGACGAGGTGAATCACTAATACAAAAAACTTTAACATTATAACCTAACTCTCCCAAAGAAGCAGCTGCAGAAGCTCCACCTAATCCAGTTCCCACGACTATTATGTCTAGTTTCCTTTTATTGGCAGGACTAACAACGCGAATCTGAGATTTATGCTTTGTCCACTTCTCTGACAAAGGTCCCTCAGGAATTTTAGAAATTAATTTTTCGGCCATTTTTTATTGATTAATTAAATTTCGCCACAATTTTACGAATTTT
>CAYFTA010000128.1:0-2746 GCA_964346015.1 uncultured Muribaculaceae bacterium
TTGGCATTCCACAAGTAGGCTCTTGGGGCATTGCAGAGCAGAGATATCTTGAAAATCTACAAGTTGAACCAGATATTCTAGTCTACAATGATCCTGCATCTGCACTAAATGGTGAAGACAAACAACTTGAAAGAGCTGTAAAAGAAATGCTAAAAGAAATTAAAACCAAATAATCACTATAAGATATGGACAAGAAAATAATTATAATACCTACATATAACGAGAAGGAAAATATAGAAAACATCCTTCGTGAAATATTCAAACTAGAAGGTGATTACCATGTCTTAGTAATTGAAGACAGCTCTCCTGATGGTACTGGCAATATTGTAAAAAGACTTCAAGAAGAATTTCCTAAAAGACTTTTTATGATTGAAAGAAAAGGCAAACTTGGTCTAGGTAGTGCTTATATTACTGGTTTTAAGTGGTCATTAGAAAGGAATTATGATTACATTTTTGAAATGGATGCAGACTTTTCACATAATCCAGAAGATGTCCCAAGATTATATGAGGCTTGTAGCAAAGATGGGGCAGATCTTTCCATAGGCTCAAGATATTGTAAAGGCATTAGCGTTGTAAACTGGCCTATGGGAAGGGTTATAATGTCTTACTATGCTTCTGTGTATGTTAGAACAATACTTAGGATGAAAGTTTATGACACAACTGCTGGATTTAAATGCTATAAGCGCAAAGTTTTGGAAACTATTGATTTAGATAATATACAGATGAGGGGTTATGGTTTCCAAATTGAGATGAAATATTCTGCTCACAAACTTGGTTTTAAGATTAAAGAAGTACCTGTGATTTTTATCGATAGGGTTGAAGGAACTTCAAAAATGAGTAGTGGCATCTTTGGAGAAGCCTTCTGGGGTGTTATTAAGCTAAGATTTCGCAAAATTAGGCCTAAAAAGAAATAGTGAAAATTTTATTTCATAATGCTACATTAGTAACTGGTACAAAAGTCGGTATCGGGTCAATTATTATTGAGGATGATAAAATTCTAGATATTATTTGGGATGATGAGGAAAGAAGTCTAGAACCAGAAAATCTAATATTCGATAAAATTATTGATTTATCTGGTATGCATCTCATTGCAGGTGGTGTGGATCCTCATGTCCATTTTCGTGAACCAGGACTGACCCACAAAGCAGACATGTCAACTGAATCAAAGGCTGCTCTTGCTGGTGGAGTGACTACAGTTATGGATATGCCTAATACTTCTCCTACTACAACATCTCTCAAAGCACTTAATGAAAAACAAGAATTTGCTAAGGAAAAAGCCTATTGCAATATGATGTTTCATATAGGAGCCACAAATAATAATATTGAAGAGATTCTTAAAGCTATTGATGAAAAGGGAGTAGCTGGAATAAAAATTTTCATGGGCTCATCCACTGGGAATATGCTTGTGGACAACGATGAAATCCTTGAAAAAATATTCTCTATCACAGAAAAACCTATTCTTGTTCATTCAGAAGACGAAGCTATAATAAAAGCAAATTTAGAGCGAGCAATTTCTAGGTATGGAGACGATATTCCCTTTCAGGAACATGAAAATATTCGCAGTAGGACAGCATGTATTAAATCCTCAATTAAAGCTCTAGAGTTAGCTATAAAACATGGAACCAAACTAACTCTATGCCATATTTCAACTAAAGAAGAATTAGAAATGGTAAGAGCAGCTAAGATCCAAAACCCAAATATTGTAGCAGAAACTTCATGTAATTATCTCTGGTTTACAAATGAAGCATATAAAATTCTAGGTAGTTTGGTAAAATGTAATCCTGCAATTAAAGAGGAAAAAGATAGGTGTGCTTTAATAGAGGGGCTTCGTAATGGTCTAGTTGATATTATTGGTTCAGATCATGCACCACATCAACTTTCAGAGAAAAACAATGTTTACACAAAAGCACCTTCGGGCTTACCTACTATACAGCAAACACTTTCGGTTCTTTTAACTATAGCCAAGAAAGAGGATATTCCACTTGAAAGAATAGCTCAAGTCTTTTCAGAAAAGGCTTCAGAAATATATAAACTCGATACAGGTAAGCTAAAAAAAGATTATAAAGCAGACTTTGTTATCTTCGACCTTGATAAAGAATATAAAGTCCTCAACGAAGACCAATTTAGTAAATGTGGATGGACTCCATATGCAGGTGAAACCATTTTCGGAGTCATCGACTCTGTCTACCTTAACGGTATTAAAGTTAAGTTGTCACCCTAAGGAATCCCTGGTTGTCATTGCGAGGCTTGTCCCGAGGAACGAAGTGACGTGGGGAACTAGACGTGGCAATCTCCGCAAATAACCTTACTTAAGTAACCTTAATCCGACCCTACCCCTATCAACATCAACCGACAAAACTACAACCTTAACCTGCTGATGAAGCCTAAGAACTTTTGAAGGGTCAACACGACCTTTTACTCCCATTTGTGAAACGTGGATTAGTCCATTTTCTTTAATACCTATATCCACAAAGGCTCCAAAGGCTGTTATATTAGTAACAATACCAGGAAGTTCCATTCCAATCTTTAAGTCTTCAATAGTCTTAATATCCTGTGAAAAAGAAAACTCTTGTGCCTCTGCTCTTGGGTCCCTACTTGGTTTTACCAACTCTTTTAGAATATCATTAATAGTAGGCAGACCAAAATCACCTTCAACATATTTTTCAGCTTCAATTTGAGAACATAGTTCCTTATTACCTACAAGTTCTTTTGTCGAAACTTTTAAATCCTTTGCCATCTTATCCAC
>CAYFTA010000129.1:0-2737 GCA_964346015.1 uncultured Muribaculaceae bacterium
AAAGCCTTAGAACTAATGAAAGGAGGTAAATTATGAAAAGTGATGAATATTTACGAGTAGGAAACAACTACTATAAAAAGGTTCAGCCACCCTCTACAACTGATGACAAGACAACCATCTTAAAAAAGTGGTCTGAAAAATTTATTATCGCTGACTATGGCAGGGATTTTTTAACGCAGATTCCTAAATACGATGGTTTTTGTAATATCCCTGACCATATAAACTATAAACAGACTCTCAACAACTTCTACAATCAGTATGAAAAACTACCATACAAGGTAGAAAAGATTATTGATGAAGATATAAAGAGTATTTCTACTCAAATACCCTACTCCATTAAGTTTCTCAAACACATCTTTCAAGAACAACTGGAAATAGGTTTAGACTACTTAAAAATCTTACTTGAATATCCTGCACAGATATTACCTATTCTTTGCCTTGTTTCAAGAGAAAGAGCAACTGGAAAATCAACTTTTATTAAATGGGTAAGAAACATATTTGGTCGAAATGTAACCTATATAAAAGGAGATACTTTTGCTTCACAGTTCAATGCAGACTGGGCTTCTAAACTGGTTGTTGCAGTGGATGAAGTCTTCTTTGATAAAAAAGAGATTACAGAACGTCTTAAATATCTGAGCACAACCAACAAAGACAAGGTTGAAGCAAAAGGACAAGACCGCTACGAAGTAGACTTTTTCGCTAAATTTATTCTATGCTCCAATAATGAAGATTCATTTATACAAGTTGATCCTGAGGAGATAAGATTTTGGGTTTTAAAAATCCCTCCCCTTGAAGAGGAAAATGTAGACTTCTTAGAACTACTAACAAAAGAAATTCCTCTGTTCTTAAACTACATATATACTAGACCTTTTCACACTCACAGAAAAACTAGAATGTGGTTTACCTATGAACAAATTAAAACAAAAGCACTCATAAAACTCATAGCCAGTAATAATCAAAGAATTGACTTGATACTTGCAGAGTGCTTATTTGAACTTTTTGAAGAAATTGATGACAATGAAGTTTTTCTTACAGCAAAAGACTTTTACAATTTACGTCCAAGAGCAGGGAACAAAATACAAAACGTACCTGCTAATGAAATAAGAAAAACACTTAAAAAGTGGAATCTTTCTCCTCAGTCCAATTCTCTTGGATACAGCTGCTATTCAATAAATTCAATGGGTGATTATATTAAAATAGATAAAAAAGGAAGATTTTACACCATCGATAAAGTTTTTTTCCTCAAAAAATATGATGATTTGATGACAGAGTAGTTAAAACACTACAATACAACATCTTGTAGAGCATCAAACTTGTCATCAAACTGTCATCAAACTTTAAAAAAGAACATTTGATGACAAACTATGAAAAAGTTTGATGATTTGATGCATTTCCGATGACCAAACAACCCTTTCTCAGTCAGCACATTAGAACAACAATCATCATAATATCAAAAAAACAGAGAAATGAATTGCGCAGAAATAAACAAACTAAGTTTCATATCTGTACTTGCCAATATGGGGTACAATCCTATAAAAAAATCTATAGCAGACTACTGGTATTTATCACCATTAAGACAAGAAACCAGACCTTCTTTTAAGATAAATAGTGAAGCAAATGTATTCTACGATTTCGGTTTAGGAAAGGGCGGAACTGTTGTAGACTTTTTAATACTCTACTATAATTGCAGTGTGAAAGAAGTAATCTCACGTTTTTCAAATAACAATTTTTCTTTTCAACCGCAACCAATTAATGTTGTGTCGAAAAAAACGACTGTAAATAAAAACTCCATAGTTGTTGAAAAAGTCAAACCTCTTTATTCATACAGTCTTGTAAATTACTTGAAACAGCGTGGAATTTCCACTCAACATTTCCATCATTTAAGTGAAGTAACTTACAAAGTAAGACATTATAAATTTAATGCCATCGGTTTTAAAAATGATGCAGGAGGTTTTGAATTAAGAAGCTCTAAATTCAAAGGGTGTACACAAAAAGCAATCACTTCTATAAGAAAAGATTCATCCAACTTGATAAATGTTTTTGAAGGCTTTTTTGACTTTCTATCCTATCTACATTTTGAAGAACTGCATTATCCAAATGAAAGTTTTTTAATCTTAAACTCAATAACAAACATTAAAGAGTGTTATAATTTACTGAACGATTTTAAAAAGATTCATCTCTACTTAGATACTGATAGTCCAGGCATAAATACAACCAAGGAAATTCTTCAAAAATATAATTCAGCAGAAGACAAATCTGCCTTATACAAGCATCTTGATGAGTGTAAAGACTTGAATGATTTCCTTGTAAAAACATCTTCATCTAGCACCTCTTATTTTAATTAAATCAAGCCAAAATAACATCTAAAGTCAATGGATAAATAGGGAGTAGATATAGATGTAACATTGTCAATAAAAATGTAACATCTGAATTATAGAGTAAACTATGTTTACAAGCTATGAATGTAACTCTGTTACGTTCCCTCTTGCTATACTACTCCCCTATAAAAATTATATATTATGGGAAATAAAATCATTCGAATATCAAAGGAAACCCACTCCGCATTTAAAGATTTATGCATAAGGGAAAAAAAGGGAATAACAGAAGGGGCTGAAATAATTATTAGCAGAACTCTAAAACAGGGAACCCTATTAGACGTCAAGAAAAATGTATTCTCTCAAATTCAGGGTTTAGAAAATACATTCCGAAGTTGGATGAAGCAGCAAGAGAAAATTCA
>CAYFTA010000130.1:0-2656 GCA_964346015.1 uncultured Muribaculaceae bacterium
TCACCGTTTGCATTTGTAGTTGTACCATTTTGAGTTCCTTTTTCCAAAACAGTCATTCCAATGATTGGATTACCATCCTGGTCCAATACTGTACCTTTTACAGAATGTTGCTGGGCGTACAAAGCCGAACTAATTAGCAACATTACCATAACCAGATATTTTCTCATAAAATGAAAATTTAATAGTTAATTATTTTAATTCAAAACTTACTGATGTATGAATTTTATCAGAAGCATTGCCGATTAGGGCAGTAAATTCACCTTTCTCTGCAACCCATTCGTGTTTGTCTGCATCGAAGAAACTTAGAGCATCTTTATTTATAGTAAAGACAACATCTGCTTTTTGTCCTGGTTCCAAGAAAACTTTCTTAAAGCCTTTTAACTCTTTAACTGGGCGATCAACTGAAGCCTCAGAATCAGAAATATAAAGCTGAACAACCTCGGCACCCGCTAATGAGCCAGTATTTTTAACAGTTACAGAAATCTCCATCTCACCATTTTCTCTCATTGAAGACTTCTTAGCCTTTGCATCACCAAACTCAAAAGTTGTATAACTTAAACCATGACCAAAAGCAAATAGTGGTTTAATGTCTTGAGCCTCATACCAACGATAGCCCACATAAATTCCTTCTGTATATCTCATCTCATAGATAGGAACATCATAAGCCGCAACACCACCTGTTCTGCCTTCATCCACACCAGGATACTGCTCCTCTGTTCTAAGAGGACCATCTTCATATGCCACAGGGAAAGTAAATGGTAACTTACCAGAAGGATTCACATCACCAACTAGAACATCAGCAAGAGAATTGCCTGCCTGACTTCCTAGATACCAATCTTGTACAATTGCAGGAACCTTATCAACCCAAGGCATTGCAACTGCATTACCGCTGATATTTACTACTACAAGGTTTTTATTAGCCTCTGCAAGAGCTTCAATAACAGCATCTTGCTCGTATGGAAGTCCATAGCTAAGTCTATCACTGTCTTCACAGTCCTGATTGGCACTCTTATTCAATCCGCCAATGAAAATCACATAATCTGCATCTTTAGCTACTGAGACTGCATCAGCAATCAATTCCTCTGCACTACGAGATTCACTTAAATCTTGACCTGTAACCACCCCATTATATGAGCCACTTGGGTCCCCGACATAACCTCTTTCATACACAACTTCAGCAATTCCATCTAAACGCGCTACAAGACCTTGAAGTGGAGAGACTTCTTCCTTAACCTTTAGCGATGAACTACCGCCTCCTACAGTCATCATCTTTACAGCATTCTCACCTACGACTAGAACTTTCTTAACTTTATTTAAATCAATAGGAAGTACACCATCATTCTTCAAAAGAACAATACCTTCTGCACCTATTTTCCGAGCTGCAGCATAATGCTCAGGAGAAGTAAAGCTACCATATGGACGATCTGGTGCCATTGTAGTACGGAAAATTAAACGAAGAATACGACGACACTTATCGTCTAATTCCTTAGTTCCATATTTACCTGATTTTATTCCCTCAAGATAAGCTTGCGCTAAGAAATAATTATCATAAGCATTTGTCTGCCCCGTTGTAAGTCCATCTGTCCAAGAACCATATTCAAGGTCAAGGCCACCTAAAACAGCCCCCTCTGTATCGTGCGTACCACCCCAGTCACTTACCACAACGCCATCAAAGCCAAACTCTCCCTTAAGGATTTGATTTAACATACGGTCGCTATGAGACACCCACTTTCCTTCATAAAGATTATATGAACTCATAATTGACCAAGCCTCACCTTCTTGCACAGCTGCCTTGAAGGCTGGAAGATAAATCTCATATAGAGTGCGGTCGTCGACGTGGACATTGGTCGTATGCCTACGAATTTCAGTATTATTAAGAGCATAATGTTTAACACATACCGCTACTTTATTCTCCTGAACACCTTTAATATAAGGCACTACCATCTTACTAGCAAGATATGGGTCCTCTCCCATATACTCAAAATTACGTCCATTAAATGGCGAACGGTAAATATTTACACCAGGGCCAAGAAGAATATTTTTATTACGATAGCGAGCTTCAGCACCTATACTTTTACCATATAAAAGCGAAAGGTCTTCATCCCACGTTGCTGCCAATGCCGTAAGGGCAGGGAAAGCCGTACAAGAGTCATTAGTCCATCCTGCTTGATCCCACTCGTCCCATTTCACTTCTGGACGAATTCCGTGAGGTCCGTCAGTACACCAAACTTCAGGAATACCCAAACGAGGAACCCCTGGAGAAGAAAATTTAGATTGTGCGTGCACCATTCCTATCTTTTCCTCCAAAGTCATACGAGAAAGCGCATCTTCCACACGGGCTTCTACATCTTTTGAAGCATCAAGATATATCGGCAAGTCCGACTGTGATACGTTAAAGCGACAAGCTGCTAGCATTATCGAAACTAATGCTAAAGCTATGAAAGTTAATTTTTTCATGTTATTTAATGTTATTTAAAAGTTAGTGTTTTCCAATAGTGATATATGCAAATTTAACTTTCTAAACTCAAAAAACACAGCAGATTTCAAAAACATGAAATAAAAAGTGGATAATTTTAAATCAAATCCGCCTCAAACCACCGCTAAAGGCTATTTTCAAGTTCTCTAAATGTGGATAAAAAATAAAGAAGGAGCTGAA
>CAYFTA010000131.1:0-2590 GCA_964346015.1 uncultured Muribaculaceae bacterium
AATGAAGTAAAAACTCAATTTGGTAGACATACTGGGCAAGAAAAGTTTCCGTATTTATACTTATTCTGAGTTAGAGCCACATGAGAAGGCTGATGTTGAGGAATGGAAGAATGTAAAAGGAACCAATGTATCATGGGGTAGTATTGATGTTAGATATTCTAAAGCATCTCTTCCTAAGATAAAGAATACCACCAATCTCAAAGCCCTCCTCACGGAAGCGCTTAAGAGCATAATTAGTAACATTCCATAGCCTGTTGTCCAGCTTGAATAACTTCGGGATGGTTAGTTAGTCCTGTATAAGCATTTGAACCAAACATCAGTACCTTCTTGCCTTCCATAATTACCTCTGATTCTTGCTTGCTTGTGGTTTCTCTAAAGTAAGAGTAAATACCTTTTGCCATAAATTCTTGAGGTGCCGTATACTTCTCAGTCCTTTCTTGAAGTATACCTTTAGGCTTTTGTTGCAGTGTAGTTTCTTGTTTCATATCAAAATTCAATTGATAAAACTTATATTTAGTTGCTAATATTTATATCAAACAAAACATACGTATCGTTGTATAAAAAATTTAGCGTTTGAAAAACAATCAAAAAGTATGCTCATCTTAAAGGCTCCTAAGCGTCGTATCCATAATCGCTATATTGATGGTACTTTTGCTTCAATTTCACAGTGTCTGCTGATTGGTTTTACCTAAGGAGTAGCCGAATTGATCCAGAAGTAACTCGCTCAGTGTTGTGAATTGCTTTCAATTATTTATCTTTGAACTACTAACAACAGCACACAAAACCTTACACCTGAGTACATAAAAATATTATGAAAAATATTAAAAACAAGATAAAACTCTTATCTTCGCATCTTAAAATTTTCGACAATGAAATCTGATATTCAAATCGCAAGGGAAACACCTCTAAAAAAAATCAAAGAAATTGCAGAAAGTATAGGCATCGATCGTGAAGATGTAATAAATTATGGACATTATATGTCCAAAATTCCTCTGAAGCGTCTAAACGCGAAAAATATAAAAAATAGTAATCTGATTTTAGTTACCGCCATTACACCAACAAAAGCGGGAGTGGGGAAAACAACAGTTGCTATCGGTTTGGCATTGGGTCTAAATCAAATGGGTAAAAATGCAATCGTTGCCCTTCGCGAACCATCAATGGGTCCTGTTTTCGGAATGAAAGGTGGAGCAGCAGGGGGAGGATATGCGCAAGTGCTTCCTATGGAAAACATTAATTTGCATTTTACTGGCGATTTGCATGCTATCACCTCTGCACATAATATGATTTCAGCTTTGTTAGATAACTATATTTTTCGTGTTAAAGGATCTCCCGAAGAAATATCAGAAGTGGTTTGGAAGCGAGTGCTTGATGTAAATGATAGAAGTTTAAGGCATATTGTCACTGGACTTGGAACTGGGAACGGAGTTGCAGCAGAATCGGGATTTGATATTACTGCAGCGTCGGAATTGATGGCTATTTTGTGTTTAGCTGAAGATGAAAAAGATTTGCGTAGACGCATAGAAAATATTTTATTGGGGTATAAATGCTGTGGTAAACCTTTTACCGTCAAAGATTTAGGAGTTGCAGGGGCAATTGCTGTGCTCTTAAAAGATGCAATCGCTCCAAATTTGGTGCAAACAACTGAAAATACACCAGCTTTTGTTCATGGTGGACCATTTGCAAATATAGCTCACGGATGTAATTCAGTACTTGCTACAAAAATGGCAATGTCTCACGGTGATTATGTGATTACGGAAGCAGGCTTTGGAGCTGACTTGGGAGCAGAAAAATTCTTCAATATCAAATGTCGTAAAAGTGGTTTATGTCCGAAATTAACTATAATCGTGGTTACATCACAAGGATTGAAAATGCACGGTGGTGTTCCTGAAAAGCAAATAAAGGAACCTAATATGCCTGGCTTGGTCCAAGGACTTGAAAACCTAAAAAAACATCTGACTAATATCCAGAGTTTTGGTCAAACAGTGGTTGTTACTTTTAATAAATATTATTTCGATACCGAAGAAGAAATTGAAGCTGTTCGTGAGTTCTGTGAGAAGCAAAATGTGTCTTTTGCAGTTAATGAGGCCTATACTAAAGGTGGAGAAGGTTCTATAGAATTGGCGAATACTGTATTAAAAGCAATAGACAAAAATCCTTCGAAAGACTTGAACTTCACTTATGACGATGATGATTCTATTATAACTAAAATAACAAAAGTTGCGACAAAAATTTATGGAGCAAAAGAAGTGATTTTAGATGAAAATGCAACAAAAAAATTAAAATATATTGCAGGAACTCCTCTTGAAAAACTACCTGTTTGTATAGCCAAAACGCAATATTCGTTTTCTGCTAACCCAAAAGAATATGGTGTACCTAAAGATTTTCTTTTTAAGATTAATGATTTGATAATTAATCAGGGATCTGAATTCATTGTTGCAATTGCTGGTGAAATAATGCGCATGCCAGGACTTACTGCCAATCCACAAGCCAAATATATTGATTTAATCAATGGGCAAGTAGAAGGTTTAAGTTAATGATTTTAATATCTTTGAACTACAGATAAAGCTTATGGCGAACAAAAATAAATATG
>CAYFTA010000132.1:0-2522 GCA_964346015.1 uncultured Muribaculaceae bacterium
AAGGAGCTGACATAATTACCTTCTTAGCACCAGCTTGAATGTGAGCAGAAGCAGTCTCCTCTGTTAGGAAGAAACCTGTTGATTCAACAACTACATCTACGCCGAGGTCACCCCAAGTGATGTTTTTTGGATCTCTTTCACAGAAAACCTTAACCTTATGTCCGTCTACGATTAAATAGTTTCCGTCTACTTTAATGTCATGATTGAAAATGCCGTGTACAGAGTCATACTTAAGCATATATGCAAGATAATCTGCATCTAGAAGGTCATTGATACCTACTACTTGAATGTCTTTTGAAAAGTTCTCAACTGCAGAACGGAATACCATACGGCCAATACGGCCAAATCCATTAATACCAATTTTAATCATTGTAAAATTTATTTAAAAAGTTGTACTTAATTATTCTTTTTCATGCACCCACGAACTCACGTCCAAAAAATGCGCCACAAATTTAATACTTTTTTAGCAAATTATCATTATATTTGTGAAAAATTTTTTACACATGGAAATTCTTATTACAAATGATGACGGATATGAGGCAAAAGGCTTAAGAATATTAACTAATATAATGAAGCAATTTGGCAATGTTACTGTCATTGCTCCAAAAGTACATCAATCTGGGATGTCAACAGCTGTCTCGTTGGGACTTAAACAAATCGCATATAAACAATTGAGCAAAAGTCAGGAGGAATCATGGGCTTATCTTGATGCCACTCCTGCTAGTTGTATAAAATTTGGTCTAAATACAAAATTTGAAAATAAACTTCCTGACCTTGTTGTGTCTGGAATTAATCACGGCTCAAATGCCGCAACAGCTTCTTGCTATTCAGGCACATTAGGAGCAGCAGAGGAAGGAGCATTAAATGGAGTTCCTTCAATTGGTGTTTCTCTTACAGACTTCCATCCTGATGCTGATTTCTCTGTAGTTGAAAAATTCCTTCCAGATATAGTTACTAAAATACTAGAATCAGGGCCAGCTAATAAGCCAGGAGTTTTATATAATATCAATTTCCCTAATATTCCATTAGAAGAAATTAAAGGTATTAAAGTTGGATATCAGGGTAAGGGTAGATGGATACGCGAATTTCGCCCTTGGAGTCCAGATATTTATGCTAAATATGGCATTACTCCAGAGTTGTTAGGTCTAAGTGGGGAGCCAGAACATGAAGAGGGAGAAGAGCTCTACATGATGGTTGGTGAATTTGTAGATGATAAAAGCAATAATGATCTCGCAGATCATAGACTTCTAAAAAATGGCTATATTTCTATTGTAGCTCACAATATGTACAATACCGATGAAGAGGAGTCTGAGCGTTTGAGAGAGGCTGGTTTTGATATTGATTTCTAAAATCTATGTTTATATTGACTTAAAATCAAAACATATAAATCGTAAAATCAAAATCCCAAAATATGAAATACTATATTATAGCAGGAGAAGCCTCTGGTGATCTCCATGGTTCTAAACTCATGGAGGGTATTTTTGCAGAAGACCCAAAGGCAGATATAAGGTTTTGGGGTGGAGATAAAATGGCTGCTATTGGTGGAACCCTTGTAAAGCATTATAAAAAAGGTGCTGTAATGGGATTTTGGGAAGTTTTCAAACAAGCAGGCCAGCTTCTAAATAATCTTAAAAATTGCAAAAAAGATATATTAGAATGGAAGCCAGATGTGGTAATTTTAATTGACTATCCTGGCTTTAATTTTAAGATTGCAGAGTTTGCACATAAGGCAGGTTTTAAGGTTTTTTATTATATAGCCCCGAAAGTTTGGGCTTCAAGAGAAGGAAGGATAAAGAAATTAAAGGCCTATGTAGACAAGCTCTTCATTGTCTTTCCTTTTGAAAAGTCTTATTTTGACTCAAAAGGCATAAGCTATATATATAAAGGTAATCCCCTAGTTGATGAGATTGAAACATCTCAAGCATTAAAAGAAACTCGAAAAGATTTCCTAAAGCGTAACAATCTAGAAGATAAACCGATTATAGCTCTTCTTGCAGGCTCGCGCAAAGGTGAAATTAACAAAATGATGCCTGTTCTCATAGACTTTACTCATCAACTAAGTCAATACAAACGCTATAAAAATTATCTCTTTCTTATAGGTGGTGCACCGGCTCGCCATATGAAGGACTATGAGGTCCATCTAGAAAAGGCAAGAAAAAAAGGCATTGATACAAGTAGGATTAAAGTTCTCTTTGGAGAAACCCAATCTATTGTGTGTCAAGCAGAAGCAGCTGTTATAAATTCGGGTACAGCTTCACTTGAGGCTGCTCTTATTGGTACACCACAGGTTGTAGGGTACATTGCTAGTTGGATTAGTTTTGAGATAGCCAAACGAATTGTAAAGGTTAAATATATTAGCCTTGGCAACTTGATTATCAACCGTCTTGCTTTTAAAGAACTCATTCAGAATGATTGTAATGCTGATGCCCTTGTCACAGAGGTTAGAGCTCTCATTGAAAACGAAGCTTATCGCAAAAAAATGCTAGATGATTATACATGCATTAAAGATGCTCTTGGAGGCA
>CAYFTA010000133.1:0-1264 GCA_964346015.1 uncultured Muribaculaceae bacterium
CTAGGATAGATAATGGTATAGTTTTCTGAATCAATACTACTCCACTTTAATCTACCGGGGTCATCACCCGTTACATAGAATTGAGCAAATAAGTTAAAACCGGAAAATAAAAATATGATGAGCGCGAATATGCGTTGCAGTTTCATTATATAAAAATAGAATTGTTATGCAATTACTTTACGGCAAATTTAATATTTATTTATATTTTTGCACCTATTATTTCTATTTGAAAACAGGATACTTCTTAATATTTATTTCAGAAACCACAATTGATAAAAATATGACTAAACGAATTTCTATAATTTTAATAGGCTTGATATCTCTAGTGGGATGTAAATGTAATAACGAAAAAGAAGTAGAACAATTTAAGGCTTTACCTTTTCCTGGTGTAAACATTCCAACAATGCTAACAGACCCACAAGCACAGGGGAAATATTATGTTGAGCATTATTGGGATGGATTTTTGGATATGGCAGGAAAATATCCTTCAGACTCTATTTTGGTGAGTGGAGTTAAAAAAGACGATATTGAGCAAGCTTTTGTAAATTACATAGCGCCCCTTGATGGCTTGCAGCCACAAGTTACAGATCAGGCTTTGTCAAACTTATGGGGTCAACTAGTTGTGGCTGTAGAAAAGGATACGAGCTCAAATATTTTGGAAACAATAGTGGGTCTTGCTGAAAAGTATTTATATGATCCAAATTCTCCGTATAGAAACGAAGATTATTATTTCTTCTTTGCTGATGGTATGTCTAAATATGAAAAAATAAGTCCTGAGCTTAGGGGTAGATATAAATTTGAAGCAGAAAGATGTTCTTTAAATAAAAGAACAACTCCAGCTAATGACTTTAAGTTTGCTGATAAAAGGGGGAAAATTCGCAATTTGTATAGCATAAAGGCAGATTATACTCTTTTGTTTTTTACAAATCCAGGCTGTTCGGCATGTTTGGATATAATAACAGTACTTAGGGAAGAACCACATATTTCAGAGCTTATAAGTTCGGGAACCTTAGCCGTTGTAAATATCTACATTGACGAAGATATCAATGAATGGAGAGGCTATATGTCTATTTATCCAGAAAATTGGTATAATGGTTTTGACCCATATGGAGCAATTCGAAGCGAGGTTTTGTACGACGTTAGGGCTATTCCTTCGCTGTATTTATTGGACAGTGAGAAAAAGGTAATTTTAAAGGACGCTCCTGAGAATGTCGTTTTTAACATTTTAAGTGCCCTATAAGGACATGTGGACGTGGCTATCTTC
>CAYFTA010000133.1:1364-2519 GCA_964346015.1 uncultured Muribaculaceae bacterium
GACGTGGCTATCTTCGCAGAGAATTTAAAGAAAAATCAAAATATTAATATTAAATTTGTAATCCTTGATTTAACAAAAAACCACATAATATGGAAGTTTTAAGAGAAAAATGGGGAGTAAGCCCTTGTGGAAAAGAAATATATCTTTACACTCTTAAGAATTTGAACGGTTCTTATGTAAAATTATCAAATATAGGAGCAGCTATTGTAGAGATTGTTGTACCTGATAGAAATGGGCTTTTAGCAGACGTTGTTTTAGGCTATCCAGATCCATTAAGTTATTTTAATGATGGTCCTTGTTCTGGGAAAATACCAGGACGATATGCAAATAGAATAGCAAAAGGAAAATTCACTTTAGACGGAAAAGAATACAATCTTCCCATAAATAATGGGCCTAATCATCTTCATGGTGGTCCAGAAGGGTTTCAAAATCAAGTTTGGGAAAGTCGTATAGAAGGAAATTCTGTAGAGTTTCTTTATTATTCTGAAGACGGAGAAATGGGCTATCCAGGTGCACTTAAGGTAGTGGCTCACTATGACTGGAGCGAGGAAAATGAACTTCGTCTTACTATTACTGCTCAATCTGATGCTCCAACAGTGCTTAATTTAACAAATCACGCGTACTTTAATCTAAACGGAGAAGGAAATGGGGACATTCTAGATCACTATCTTGAATTAAATGCTTCAGAATACCTTCCTACTGACGATAGTTTGATTCCATTAGGTGAAAGCGTAGAAGTAGCAGGAACCCCAATGGATTTTGTTGTTGCAAAAAAATTAGGAAGGGATATAAAAGAAGATTTTCCTGCTTTGAAATATGGTAAAGGTTATGATAATTGCTGGATAATAGACGGCGCAGAGCCAGGACAAATACAATTTGCAGCTGAGCTATATTCAGAGGAAAGTGGCAGGACCTTATCTGTCTTTACAACTCAACCAGGAGTACAAGTTTATACAGGGAACTGGCTAGCAGGAAGTCCTGTTGCTAAACACGGAAAGAGCTATGAAGACTATGTGGGGGTGGCTATAGAGTGTCAAAACTTTCCAGACGCTCCTAATAAAGAAGAGTATCCTTCGGCAGTTCTTCGTCCAGGAGAAGTTTACGAGCAAGCAATAATTTTTGCTTTTGGAATAAAATAGGAAGCTTAATAATTGT
>CAYFTA010000134.1:0-2508 GCA_964346015.1 uncultured Muribaculaceae bacterium
AGCCTCAGTCTGAAACCGTATGGCGTCAGGCTGATAAATATGGCGTTCCAAAGATCGCTTATATTAATAAGATGGACCGTGTGGGTGCAGATTTCTTCGCTGTTGTTGAAGAAATGAAAACTAAGCTCGGAGCAAGAGCTGTTCCTATCTGTATTCCTATCGGTGCTGAAGATAAATTTGAGGGTATCGTTGACCTTGTGGCAATGAAAGCCTTAATTTATGACAACAATTCTCAGGAACTTGTAAACTACCATGTTGTAGACATTCCTGCCAATCTTGTAGATGAGGCAAATGCTTGGAGAGAGAAATTAGTTGAGGCAGCAGCTGAATATGATGAGATATTACTTGAGAAATTCTTCGAGGATCCAG
Source organism: uncultured Muribaculaceae bacterium (assembly GCA_964346015.1). Taxonomy (GTDB): domain Bacteria; phylum Bacteroidota; class Bacteroidia; order Bacteroidales; family UBA932; genus Cryptobacteroides. The sequence goes on from CAYFTA010000134.1 coordinate 370, forward strand.
ATTCGATTACTGATGAAGAATTAATAGCAGCTCTTAGGGCAGCGACTATTGATATGTCAATCGTTCCAGCTTGTTGTGGTTCATCATTTAAAAACAAGGGAGTTCAATTCCTTCTAGATGCTATAATGCGTTATTTCCCTTCACCACTAGACAAAGGTGCAATTAAGGGAATAAATCCTTATACAGACAAAGAAGAAATCCGTGAACCTAATATTAAAGAACCTTTCTCTGCTCTTGTATTTAAGATTGCAACAGATCCATTTGTAGGTCGTCTTGCTTTCTTAAGAGCATATTCTGGCAAGCTTGATGCAGGTTCACAAGTATACAATACTCGTTCTGGTAAGAAGGAACGTGTATCAAGATTGTTCCAAATGCACTCAAACAAGCAAAATTCTATTGAGTTTGTTGAGGCAGGTGATATCTGTGCAGCAGTTGGTTTCAAAGATCTTCGTACAGGAGATACAATTTGCTCTGAGCAACATCCTATCGTTCTAGAGTCAATGGAATTCCCTGATCCAGTTATTGGACTTGCAGTAGAGCCAAAGACTCAAAAAGATCTTGATAAATTAGGTGTTGCATTGGCAAAACTTTCTGAAGAAGATCCAACTTTTACAGTTAAATCAGATCACGAAACTGGCCAAACCATTATTAGTGGTATGGGTGAGCTTCATCTTGATATTATTGTAGACCGTCTGCGTCGTGAGTTTGGTGTTGATATTAATCAAGGTGCACCTCAAGTTAACTATAAAGAGGCAATTACTCAGAACGTTGAGCACCGTGAGGTATTCAAGAAGCAATCAGGTGGACGTGGTAAGTTCGCTGATATTATAGTTGAGATTGGACCTGCTGATGAAGGTGTACATGGACTCCAGTTCGTTGATGAAGTTAAGGGAGGTAATATTCCTAAGGAGTTCATTCCTTCTGTAGAAAAAGGATTCAAGTCAGCTATGGCAAACGGCGTGCTTGCAGGTTATGAGGTTCCTTCTTTGAAGGTTGTTTTGAAAGATGGTTCATTCCACTCAGTGGACTCAGATCAACTTTCATTTGAAATCTGTGCACGTATGGCCTTCCGTAAGGCTTGTCCTAAGGCAAAACCAGTTCTTTTAGAGCCTATTATGAGTCTTGAAGTGGTAACACCAGAGGACTACATGGGTGATATAGTTGGTGACCTTAATCGTCGCCGTGGACAAATTAATGCTATGGATTCAACAATCGGAGCAAGAATTGTCAAAGCGTTCGTACCACTTTCAGAGCAGTTCGGCTATGTAACTGTTCTTAGAACACTTTCTTCAGGTCGTGCAACTAGCACAATGACTTTTGATCACTATGCCGAGGTTCCTGCGAATCTTGCAAAAGAAATCATTGAGAAGAGTGGTTACAAACATCCTGAAGATGACGAATAATTGTTTAACAGCTAATTATCAAATTTGATATGAGTCAAAAAATTAGAATAAAACTTAAATCATACGATCATATGTTAGTTGATAAATCAGCTAAGAAGATCGTTGATACAGTGTCGGCTACTGGTGCACGTGTGAATGGCCCAATTCCACTTCCAACCAATAAGAAAATCTTCACTGTAAACCGTTCAACATTCGTGAACAAGAAGTCTCGTGAGCAGTTCGAGCTTAACTCATTCTGCCGCCTTCTAGACATCTATGAGTCAAGCCAAAAGACAGTAGACGCTCTTATGAAGCTAGAACTTCCAAGCGGAGTTGAAGTAGAGATCAAAGTCTGATCCTAGGTACTCTGATGATATTGAGAGGAGATTTAAGCTAAGTATTTCTACAATGTGAAGAAAAGAATTAGAAATTAAATCTGGACTAAAACATCATTGCAGAGTAAAAAATAATTATTACATTTGTGGCCCAGTCTGTTGCCCTTTGGTAAACCGGTGACAGACCCCACAATTGATAAAGTTCTTTACATTTCGAAGTTTATTTGAAATACAATTTTCGAAGTTTATTTTTTCCTAGTACAAGGAAGAGGAGTGACGAAGAAGGGAGCTACCTCCAGGTAGTGACCGACTGAAGCTACTAGTTTGACAAGTTTTAGGTTAAAATAGAAATATTGATTCGAAGTTTATTTTTTCCTAGTACAAGGAAGAGGAGTGACGAAGAAGGGAGCTACCTCTAGGTA
>CAYFTA010000135.1:0-2492 GCA_964346015.1 uncultured Muribaculaceae bacterium
ATATACATTTTTGAAATAAAAAGCGAAAGTCATAAAGGTTTACTTAAAATAGGTGATACTACAATTCAAACTGATGACTCCATAGATAATCTTCCTCCTAATTGTAGAGCACTTAATCAAGCAGCTATAAAACGTATTAGAGAATACACAAATACTGCAGGCATATCTTTTGATTTGCTACATACCGAGCTTGCTATTAGAACTATTAAAGACAAAGATGGAAGACCAGCAATAAAAGCTTTTAGAGATCACCATGTACATAGAGTGTTAGAGAATTCAGGAATCCCTAAAAAGAAGTTTAAAAACTCCACAAGTCAAGAATGGTTTGACATTGATCTATCAACAGCCTTAAAGGCAATTGAAGCTGTAAAAAAAGGACATTATAATTTATCAGCTGTTACCAACGACTCTTTTACACCAATAATATTCAGACCTGAACAAGAAGATGCTATAAATAGAACTTTAGAACAGTTTGGATCAGGAAATAGGATGTTGTGGAATGCTAAAATGCGTTTTGGTAAGACACTTAGTGCTTTAGAGGTAGTAAAACGATCTAAGTTTAAAAAAACAATTATTATCACCCATAGACCTGTTGTAGACAGTGGCTGGTATGAAGATTTCAATAAAATCTTTTACAGCGATAAAAGTTACATCTATGGCTCTAAAAATACAGGCTATACAATAGAAGATTTACTTAAAACAGAAAAAAACTTTGTTTATTTTGCATCTATGCAAGATTTGCGAGGTTCTGATCTTGTTGGTGGTAAATTCGATAAGAATGATGCCGTTTTTGATACCGTTTGGGACTTTGTTATAGTGGATGAAGCTCATGAGGGTACAACAACAGCTCTTGGAAATGATGTTATAAAGGCAACTGTTAAAGAAGAATTAAATAAAACTAAGTTTTTAGCACTTTCTGGGACTCCCTTCAATATCCTTGGAGATTATGATGACAATATCTATACTTGGGACTATGTGATGGAGCAAAGTAGTAAATATGAATGGGATAAACATAACTTAGGTGATTCAAATCCTTATGCTGAATTGCCTGAACTAAAAATCTATACATATGATTTAGGTAAATTGATAGACAACCCACGATATAAGGAACTTGAAGATAAAGCTTTCAACTTTAGAGAATTTTTCAGAGTATGGACTGGGGATATGAAAATAGACCGTCGCCCTCTCCCATCTGGAGTAAAGGCAGGAGAGTTTTTTCATAAAGCTGATGTTTGGAGCTTTTTAAATTTAATAACAAAAAAAGATGAGGATAGCCAATACCCATACTCCACAGAGGAATATCGGGCCTTATTTAGACATTCATTATGGATGGTACCAGGTGTTAAAGAAGCAAAAGCATTAAGTCAAATGATGAAAACCCATCCCGTATTTGGCAATGGTGCCTTTAATATAGTTAATGTAGCTGGTGATGGCGATGAGGAAGAAAAATCAGAAGATGCATTAGAGAAAGTACAAAATGCTATAAAAAGTGCTGGCGATGAAGGCTACACAATAACTCTCTCTTGTGGTAAACTCACCACTGGAGTTACTGTACCAGAATGGACTGCGGTATTCTATTTGGCAGGTTCTTTTTCTACATCTGCAGCTAACTATCTTCAAACAATATTTAGAGTACAATCTCCATGCAATAAAGATGGTAAGATAAAAACAACAGCCTATGTCTTTGATTTTGCTCCTGATAGAACTTTAAAAATGGTTGCAGAATCAGTAGCCATTTCAACAAAAGCAGGAAAGACTGATAGTTCTGATAGGTTGATTCTGGGTGAATTTTTGAATTACTGTCCAGTTATAGCTGTCGAAGGCACTAGCATGAAAGAGTATGATACCAACAGGCTTTTACAACAGTTAAAACGTGCTTATGCTGAACGAGCTGTAAAGAATGGATTTGATGATAACAACCTATACAATGATGAACTATTAAAATTAGACAATATAGATTTAGAGAACTTTAAAAAATTAAAAGGAATTATAGGTAGCTCCAAGTCCTCACATAAAACAAATGAAATAGATGTTAATAGACAAGGTTTTACAGATGAAGAGTATGAAGAAATAGAAAGATTAAAGAAGAAACCTAAAAAAGAGCGAACTCCAGAGGAAGAAGCTAAATTAAAAGAAGCAAATGAAAAGAGAAAACAAGCTAGAGATGCCCGTTCCATTCTGCGTGGTATATCTATTAGAATGCCTCTTTTAATATATGGTGCAGACATTGATATTAATGAAGATATTACTATGGAGAAACTAGTAGAAATAGTAGATGACTCCTCTTGGGAAGAATTCATGCCTGTAGGTGTTACAAAGGAAATATTTAAACAATTTATAAAGTACTATGACCCTGAAATATTTGTAGTTGCTGGTCGTAAAATAAGAGACATTGCTAAAGGTGCAGATGAATTGCCTCCGACAGAAAGAATAAAGCAAATTGCAGAATTGTTTTTAAATTTCAAAAATCCAGATAAAGAAACAGTTCTTAC
>CAYFTA010000136.1:0-2455 GCA_964346015.1 uncultured Muribaculaceae bacterium
GGCAGAAAAAGTAATTAAGCAATGGATAGAGAAGAATTAAAAAAAATTTTACCACATCGTGAGCCCATGTTGTTTGTAGATGAAGTCGTTGTAGATAAAGAGGGAGTTGCTCACGCAAAATATAGAATTCGAGAAGATGAGTTCTTTTGTAGGGGACATTTTCCTGGTAATCCGATAGTGCCAGGCGTAATCCAATGTGAGATTATGGCTCAAAGTTGTGCGATGCTTCTAAAAGAAGAAATAGTAGGCAAAGTAACCTTGTACATAGGTATTGATAATGTACGTTTTAAAGGGATAGTTCGTCCAGGAGATCTCTGTGAGATTGAAGCAAGACTTACAAATAGTCGTGGCAATATGTATTTTTGTAATGCATCGCTTTCTGTTGATGGTAAGATTTGTTGTAAGGGAGACCTATCTTTTGCTTTAGTAGATTAAATATAAACTTAAAAAATTGTATGGAACGTAAAGTTGTAGTTACGGGTCTAGGAGTCATTACTCCAATAGGTAACAATGTTGAAACATTTTGGAAGAATTTAGTGGAAGCCAATTGTGGGATAGATTTTATTACTAAATTTCCAATAGACAACCTTTCAGTAAAAATAGCAGGAGAAGTAAAAGATTTTGATCCTGAAGATTATGAGATTGAAAAACCATTTGCTAGAAGACAAGATAATTTTACTCTTTTCGCTGTAGCAGCAGCGTGGCAAGCGATGAAGCAATCTGGTCTTGTATCTATCGATGAAAATGGTAACGGAAATATTGATCCATTTAGATTAGGTGTATATGTGGGTTCAGGTATTGGTGGTTTTACTACGCAATATAGGGAGACAGAAAAAATGATAAAGGATGGAGCAAAATGGATTTCTCCTTTATTCATTCCAACAATGATTTCTAATATAGCTGCAGGAAATATAGCTATTAGACATGGAGCTCAGGGTCCTTGCCTCCCAGTTGTAACAGCGTGTGCAACATCTACCCATGCTCTAGGTGAGGCTTTCAAAGCAATTAAGCATGGATATGCAGATGCAATCATTACAGGTGGTACAGAGGCATCTTTAATTCCACTAGGAGTAGCAGGTTTTGCAAACGCGAGAGCTCTTTCAACTTCTCAAGATCCTAAATATTCATCTCTTCCATTCAACAAAAACAGAATGGGCTTTGTAATGGCAGAAGGTGCTGCTGTTTTAGTTCTTGAAGAGTACGAACATGCTAAGGCGCGTGGAGCAGAGATTTTAGCAGAAGTAACAGGCTATGGAAACACTTGTGATGCATATCATGTTACAGCTCCAAGACCAGATGGTTTAACTCAGTCTAGGGCTATTAAAATAGCTCTTGAAGAGTCTGGTTATAATGCTAAAGATGTTCTTTATATCAATGCACATGGAACAGGTACTGGTCTTAATGATCCTGCAGAGACAGTTGCAATTAAGCTTGCTTTAGGAGAAGAGGATGCTTATAAGGCTCATATTAGTTCAATCAAGGGTACAACAGGTCATCTACTTGGTGCAGCAGGAGCAGCAGAAGCGATAGCCTCAGTTTTAGCTCTTAAAAATGGATTAGTTCCACCAACAGCAAATCTTGATGAACCAGATCCAGAATGTGATTTAAATTATACTCCAAATACTGCAGAAAAAGCAGATTTAACAATTGCAGCCTCAGTTTCACTCGGTTTCGGTGGGCACAATGGTTGTGTTGTTTTCAGAAAATATGACAAATAATATGAAAAAGTACGCATTAGTAACAGGCGGAAGTCGAGGAATAGGTAAAGCTATAAGTATAAAATTAGCCGAAGAAGGCTATCATATACTTGTAAACTACGTTTCGAACGAAGCGAGAGCTTTAGAAACTTTAGAAGAAATTAAAAAAGTAGGTTCTTCTGGAGAGCTTTTGAAATTTGATGTTAGTAATAGAGAAGAAACAACCCAGGTTTTGACCTCATGGATTGAGGAACATAAAGAGGATAGGATTGAAGTATTGGTAAACAATGCAGGAATTAGAAAAGACACCCTTCTACTCAGAATGTCAGAAGAGGAGTGGGATAGTGTTCTTGGTATTGGGCTAGATGGCTTCTACAATGTTACTAGAATTGTAGTTAAGTCAATGCTTTCGAATAGGTATGGGCGAATTATAAACATGGCCTCACTTTCTGGTATTGTTGGTATGCCAGGTCAAACTAATTATTCGGCAACAAAAGCAGGGTTAATCGGAGCTACAAAAGCGCTTGCACAGGAAGTGGCAAAAAGAGGAATAACAGTAAATGCAATTGCTCCAGGCTTTGTAAAGACTGATATGGTTGAAGGTTTGGATGAAGAAGCATTGAAGAAAATGATACCAATGAATAGATTTGGCGAGCCAGAAGAAATCGCAAACTTAGTTGCCTTCCTCGCATCAGATAAGGCTTCTTATATTACTGGTGAGTGTATTTCTATTAACGGTGGTTTAAGATAGTGTCGTT
>CAYFTA010000137.1:0-2440 GCA_964346015.1 uncultured Muribaculaceae bacterium
CTTTTTATTGGGTTAGATTTTACAGCAACCAAAAAAGATGAATTTATTAGCTATTTAACAAGGATGTATATGTAAGTTAAAGCAAATACCCATATTTCTACAAATTTAATAAAGTGATGGCTTTATACAATTTTTTTGAGGAGTATTTGTTATCTTTGTTTGATAACAAAAATAAATCAAAACAAATAATATGTTTGACAACGAGAAAAGAGCTTTTGTGGCTATAAATGACACTACTGAGGTATGCCTAGTCCCTAAAATGGCTAATCGCCACGGGCTTATAACTGGAGCAACTGGTACAGGTAAGACTGTGACTCTTCAGACATTATCTGAGACTTTTAGTAATATGGGAGTTCCTGTGTTTGCAGCCGATATGAAGGGTGACCTTTCTGGTGTTGCAAAAATAGGTGGTAATAAAGAAAGCGTAAATAAAAGAGTAGATGGTTATAATCTAAAGGAGAAAGGTTTTAATTACCAAAGCTTCCCTGTAAGATTTTGGGATATCTTCGGCGATCAAGGACATCCTATTCGTACAACTATTACTGAGATGGGGCCTCTTCTTCTAGAGCGCCTTTTACAACTCAATGAGACTCAAGGCGCTATTTTAACGATGGCTTTTAGGATTGCAGATGATAATAATCTTCTTTTGCTGGATTTGAAGGACCTACAAAAGATGATTCAATTCATTGGAGATAATCGTCAAGAGTTCACCACTACCTATGGGAACATATCACCTGCTAGTATTGGAGCTATCCAGCGTTCGTTATTACGTCTTGAAAGTGAAGGGGCGGATAAGTTTTTTGGAGAGCCGAACTTAAATATTTATGACTTTATTCAAACAGAACAAGGAAGAGGCGTAATCAATATCTTAGCTGCTGATAAGTTAATGAACTCACCTCGTCTATATACTACATTTTTGTTGTGGTTACTTGATGAGTTATTTGATTCACTTCCTGAAGTTGGGGACTTAGAGAAACCAAAATTGGTGTTTTTCTTTGATGAAGCTCATTTGCTATTCAACGATATGCCTAAATCTCTGTTAGAAAAGGTTGAACAAGTTGTTAGGCTAATTCGCTCTAAGGGTGTCGGCGTATATTTCTGCACACAAAACCCTGCAGATATCCCTGTGACTATTTTAGGTCAACTTGGGAATAGAGTTCAACATGCTCTTCGTGCCTATACACCTAATGACCAAAAAGCAGTAAAGGCTGCAGCAAGCTCATTTAGAGCTAATCCTGCTTTTGACACAGAACAGGCTATTACTGAACTTAATACTGGAGAAGCTTTAGTTTCATTTTTGGATGAAAAAGGTGCACCACAAATGGTTCAGAGGGCAAACATATTGCCTCCTGAAGGCCAGATTGGACCTATAACTCCAGGAGAGCGTGCGCAAATTATCAATAGTTCACTTCTCTATGGAATTTATGAAAATACTGTAGACAGAGAATCTGCCTTCGAAATTTTATCACAAAAACAGGAGCTGCTTGAAGAGGAACGTCAAAGAGCACTAGATGAGAAAAACAGACTTGCGGAAGAAAGAGCAGAGGCAAAACGTATAAGAGAAGAGCAAAGAGAAGCTGATAGACTTAGACGTGAAGAGCAAAAACGCCGCAAAGAGGAACGTGGACTTCTTGGCGAAATGTTGGACCAAGTGGGTAAGAGCGCAAAAAGGCAAATATCCAATGAAATTAGTAGAACAATCACTCGTGGCTTACTTGGTACATTATTCAAGAAAAAATAATACGATCTAATAATTTAAAGGGGCAAATCTTGATGGTCTGCCTCTTTTTTTGTATATTATGTTCTTGCCCATTTTAGGATAAAATGATAATAATATAAATATATAAATATGGATTTAAGCAACATTGAAAACATTGAGCTGAGTTTTCTTAGCATTGAAGATTATGATGAGTTAAAGGAAATTATGATTCAGGTCTATGGAGACGCTCCTGGAGCCTATTGGAGCAAGCCAGATATTCAAAAGCTAATCAATATTTTTCCTGAAGGACAAGTTGTTATTAAAGTAAATGGTATGTTGGCAGGCTGCTCACTTTCCATTATAGTGGATTATAAGAAGCTTGGCGACAAACACACATATAAGCAAGTTATTGGAGATTATTTCAGCACACACGACCCTGATGGTGATGTTCTCTACGGTATAGAAGTATTTGTAAGTACAAAGTTTAGAGGTTTGAGATTGGGGAGACGTATGTACGACTATCGCAAAGATCTTTGTGAACGTCTCAACCTAAAATCAATCATCTTTGGTGGACGAATGCCAAATTATCATCTTTACTCTGACAAGCTTTCACCTCGTGAATATATCAGAAGTGTGCGTCTTAAAGAGATTGATGACCCTGTTTTAAATTTCCAAATATCGAATAACTTCCAGCCTGTTCGTGTGATGCGAGGATATTTACGTGGCGATGAAAAGAGCAAT
>CAYFTA010000138.1:0-2419 GCA_964346015.1 uncultured Muribaculaceae bacterium
GAAGTTCTTCCCGATCAAATCAATGTATTATCAGGAAACTAGTTTTCTGATAAAACCTTTGTTTCATTATAAAGGGTCTACGTTAATAATCAGCTTACTACCATATTTTTCATCCTTAGAAAACTTCTCAATGATGTCTCTAAGTTCCTTCTTTTTACTGGCAGCAGCCCTATTTTTCTTTAAGCTTATGCGAATATGTCTGATATATTGATTAGCAATTTTGTCAATTACAGGAGCATATGGACCTATTATATCAAATTTTCCTTGTAATTGATTAGCTAATTTATCACTCATTTTTTGAGCTCTCCATTCTTCTCTATCTTTTAATTCAAGTTTTATAATTCTTGAAAAAGGTGGAAAAGCGAAATTTCTTCTTTCTTCTAGGAGGTTTTGATAAAGTTCATTAACACTATTCTGTGATAAATGGAGGTAGACTGGATGTTCTGGTTGGGCTGTTTGAATCACAATCTTCCCTTGGATTTCTCTTCGACCACTTCGTCCTCTAAGTTGTTCAATGAGTTGAAGCGTCTTTTCGTCTGCCCTAAAATCCTGTAAACCCAGAACAGAATCTCCATTGATAAGTGCAACTAGAGTAAGATTATTAAAATCAAATCCCTTAGCTAAGATTTGTGTACCTATGAGTATATCAATTTTTCCTTGCGCAAATCCTTCTAAAGTATTTTTTTCATAGGTCTTATTTTGAGTAGAATCACTATCAAGTCTTGCTATATTTGCATTTGGAAATAAGCTTCTAGCTTCTTCTTCAATCTTCTGGGTCCCAGCCCCTAGCTCTTTATATTTTCCTCCACATTTACAATTATCGTCGAACCTTGTTCTATATCCACAATAATGACATACAAGAGCATTACTAGTCTTATTATGACTAAGACTTACATGACAATGTGGACATTTGAGTATATCACCACAGCTTTCGCATTGGAGTAAAGTAGAATAAGATTTTCTCGGTCTAATAAGTATGATTTGCTCTTTAACTTTCAGTCTTTTCTCAATTTCACCGATGAGTATACGAGAAAAATTGCCAATCATTCCTCGTTTTTTCCTTTCTGCTTTAGTATCTATAATTTCAATCTCTGAAGGAGTTGATTTATAATACTTTTCACTGAGAGCACAGTAATTAAATTTGCCAATTTGACAGTTAAAAAGAGATTCTAGAGAAGGAGTTGCAGAACCTAGAACTGTTTTGGCAGAATGAATATTTGCAAGCATCAAAGCTGTATCTCTTCCATTATATCTTGGTGCAGGGTCTTCCTGTTTGTAAGAAGGGTCGTGTTCTTCGTCTATGATTATAAGTCCTAAATTGTTATGTGGTAGGAAGATAGAAGAGCGTGTTCCTAGTAAAATATAGGGTTTTCCCTCTCTTATTCTGTCAGCAGTTTCCCTCCTACTAAGATTATTCTCTTTTGAGTGAAAATAAAGAACTAGGTTTCCAAAATGCTCCTTAACCCTTAACTCAAGTTGACGGCTCATGGTAATTTCTGGTACAAGGTATAGTACATTTTTACCTGATTTAAGAGTATCATGGGCTAGTTTAAGATAGATTTCAGTTTTTCCTGAACTAGTAACCCCATGTAGTAAACAAGGTTTATCCTCTTCGAAACTTTTTTTGATGTTCTCATAGGCCTGATTCTGTGCCTCAGAAAGTACGATTTTGCTCTCCCGAGTAATGGCACTTCCTTTCTCCTCTTCTTTCTCTCCTCTGTATTTTTCTATTTCTACGTTATTTATCCCCTTATTTTCAACCATGGCTATTTCTAGGAGGATCTTTTCAATGCGTTTCTTATGCATATTTTCGCCAGCTTCAGACTTAGCATTGGCTAGACTTTCTTCTGCTTTTCTTAATCTCTCTTTTAATTGTGTTAGTTTTTTCTCCTTTTGTTTTTGACGCCTCTGCTGGGTCTCTTCAGATAAAATTCTAAGCTCAGGGTAGGCTGCCTTATAAACTTCTCCAATGCTACACATGTAGTATTCTGCTATTTGTTTCCATAGATCTAACTCTTCTTCAGTAATTTCTTCGAGCCCACTTTCTATAGCGATGATTGGTAGAATTTTTCCTGAGTTTATGTTTGGAGTAACATTGATTTCACTAACCACACCCACATAATTTTTATTAACGAACACCACTCTAACTCGTTTCCCCACATGAATATCCCTAGCATCCTCTTCTTCAATTGAATAATAAGGATCCCACTCTAGCTTCAATGGTAAAATTACTTTTATGTAGGTCTTTTTTGTGGCCATATCATGCGAATATAGAGAATATTACCGTATTTTCTTGAAAGTTTTGCCAAAATTTTTGCAAAAATGAAAATTATTCCTACATTTGCAATCCCAATAAAGGAAAGGGGTGCCATAGCTCAGTTGGTAGAGCAAAGGACTGAAAATCCTTGTGTCCCCGGTT
>CAYFTA010000139.1:0-2369 GCA_964346015.1 uncultured Muribaculaceae bacterium
TAACATCGGTAATACCGTACTTACTTAAATCTAAATTGCTCATAATTTTTTAAAAATTGTTTAATATGTTTATACTTTGATTCTTTCCTATTTTATTAGCGCTGTGCAAAAATAGAATTTTTTTGTGATTTGACAAACTTTATATACTATATTTTCCTAAATTTGTAAGGTTTTTTGGTGAAATCTCTTATATAGGGGTGTTTCGCTTTGAAACCAATACATGTTTTGCAACGAAAGGTCAAAAAAGAAGGAATTTTAGGGATGAGAGAAGATGATAATTTGCAAATAGAAGGAGTTACTCCCATAGAAATTTTACGCCGATATTGGGGTTTTGATAGTTTTCGTCCTATGCAGGAGGAAGTAATTAATGCTGCTCTAGAAGGGAAGGATGTCTTAGCCATAATGCCAACAGGTGGAGGTAAGTCTATATGTTTTCAGGTGCCTGGTTTAATGAAAGAAGGGATAGTTTTAGTTATAACTCCTTTAATAGCATTGATGAAAGATCAAGTTCAAAATCTTCAAGCAAAAGGGATTAAAGCACTGACTATAAATGCCTCTATGAGTAAGCGCGAGATAGATATTGCTTTGAATAATGCTGTCTTCGGTGATTTTAAGTTTTTATATCTCTCTCCAGAGCGTTTAGCAACAAATCAATTTAGGGATAGTCTTTTTGATATGAATGTGAGTTATATTGTTGTAGATGAAGCTCACTGTATTTCCCAATGGGGCTATGATTTTCGTCCTGATTATCTCAAAATCAATGAACTTAGACAAATTTTAGATGTTCCTATTATAGCTTTGACTGCAACTGCAACTCCTAAGGCAGCTCAGGATATAATGGAGAAACTTTCTTTTAAGGAGAAGCTACTTCTTAAAAGTGATTTTTTTAGACCGAACCTAAATTATATCGTTAGGAAGGTGGAAGATAAATTAGGACAGCTGAAAAACATTTGTAATAGCGTAAAGGGTACAGGTATTGTCTATGTAAGTAGTCGTAAGAAAGCAGAAGAACTTTCTGCCTTCTTGAATTCTCAAGGTATATCTTCTTCTTTTTATCATGCAGGTCTCTCTTCTCGTATCCGTTCTATAAGGCAAGAAGAATGGAAAAGAGGAGATACAAGGATTATTGTTAGCACCAATGCTTTTGGAATGGGTATTGATAAGCCAGATGTGCGCTTTGTAATACATTTCGACCTCACAGATTCGCCAGAAGCTTATTTTCAAGAAGCTGGTCGTGGTGGCAGAGATGGTATAACTTCCTATGCTGTAAGCTTATGGAATGAGAATGATATAAGAAGGCTTAAACAATTAGCGACGGTATCTTTTCCATCATTAGATTATATAGAGGATATATATCATAAGACTCATACATTTTTACAAATTCCATATGATACAGGAATGGGGAGACAAGTTAAATTTCATCTTGCCGAGTTTTGTAAATCATATTCCTTAAATCGATCTATGGTTTATTATGCTATTAAATATATAGAAAAAACTGATCACTGGAGCTTAATGGAGGATATGAATATTTCTACTAAAGTGATGATAGTAGTTAGTAGAAATGAATTGTATGAAATTGATTTTCCAGATATTATGTTAGTATCCCTATTGGAAGTACTGATGAGAACTTATAGTAGTATTTTCTCATTTCTAACTTTTATAGATGAAGATTATGTGGCATATAAACTAGAAGTTACAGTTCCTGTTCTTAGACAGCTCTTATATAAATTGGCCCTGGAACATGTTATTTCTTATGTTCCCACTGATCAAGCAACAGTTCTATATTTACACCATGATAGACTTCGTCCTAAGAATGTCAATCTCCAACCAGAGCTTTACAATTTTTTAAAGGGAACATATCTGGAAAGAATGAATAAAATGATTGATTATGTCCAAGGAGATGAGTGTAGAAGTCAATTTCTATTAGCATATTTCGGACAAGAAGACTCAAAGGAATGTGGAGTTTGTGATATATGTCGTTCAAGTAATTCTAAAGATCTTAAAACAAGAATTATAAGATTTGTGGAAAAGAATGGAGGAGTCTACACATTACAAAATTTTGTATCTCAATTCCCAGAAGCGCAAGCAATGGAAGTTCTGCGTTTACTAGTGGATTCAGAGGAAGTTCCCATGTGGAGTTGAGATAAAAGTTTATCAAAAATCAAAAATTTTACATAAAAAGTGAAAAAAACTTTAAAAAAGTTTGCAGATATAAAAAAAAGTCGTATATTTGCAGTTCAGTTGTTCAGGAGGTATCACAAACTCCACAACTGATGGTTATTAGTTTTAGTGTTATTAATTATGTGGTTAGTATGAGGTGTCCCCACGAGAGTGGCGACGTCTCATTTTGTTTTAAAGGGGTATCAGCT
>CAYFTA010000140.1:0-2357 GCA_964346015.1 uncultured Muribaculaceae bacterium
TTAAGTGGAATGTAATTTCAACTAATGCAACTTATTATGACCGTGTTTTCGTTTGGGGTCTTGGAGCTAATGCTGTTAGTACCACTGTTACCGTAGAGGAAAGAGATGATATGCCTGGTTTATTGCGCATAAAACAGCCTTATACAGCAGACTATGGTGCTAGGCTACTTGCCGGAACTGCAAATGATGGTCTTGGTCACTTGCTTGTTGCAACTGAAGACTTGATTATTAATGCCACAAATCCAGATAAGGCTTGGATTGCTGACTACTTCTTCGAACGACTTGGATGGGCTATGATGACATACTCGCCAGAAGTTGGTTTTGGTTCAGGAACAGGTTATGGTAAATGGGAAAATGGCAAATTAACACTTAGACCATCTAGTTTAATAGTATTTGATGGGGAAGGTTATTACTTCGGTAATCAGACTGATGAGTGGCTATTATTAGATTGCCATCTATAAAAGTTCATTAATTTAAAATTAATAATATCTTTGTAAGGCTGATTCAATTGAGTCAGCCTTATTTAACTCTGATTTTATGAATTTTAAAAAACTATTATTTTCATTACTTCCACTACTGTTTGTTTTATCGTGTTCTGATCTTCATAATCTAAATCAAAGTGAAGACACAAGCAAGAATAAACCGCTTTTAAAAGTAGTTAACACGGATATAGATGCTGACCGAGAATCTATTCTTATTAAACTCAAATCTTCATCTGCCAATATTGACCTTGAGTCATTAAATGAGTACGGAGTAACTTCCTATGAGCCTGTCTTTAGCCCAAATCATCCTAATAAGGAGAAGTTAGCGCAATATGGACTAGATTCTTGGTATTTGCTTAAATTAGAGAAAACAGCCAGTCTTGATATGCTTGTACAAAAACTTGATGGAGTAGATGCTATACGCTATATCCAGTATAATAAACGAGCAAAAAAAGCTTCAGACTGTATTGTTGAGCCATATAGGCCTCTTCTTGAAACTAAGTCAGAAACCAAATCGGGAACAACACCAAATTATCAATTCAATGATCCACTTTTAAGAGATCAGTGGCATTATTACAATAATGGTACAGTAGTTCCAGAAGCTGTAGCTGGGGCAGATGCTAATGTTTTAGAGGCATGGAAGCTTACTGCGGGAGATCCTTCTATTATAGTTGCTGTTGTAGATGAGGGAGTTGCATATAATCATCCTGATTTAGAGGCAAATATGTGGGTTAATACAGCAGAAAAAAATGGTACTCCTGACTTTGATGATGATGGAAATGGTTATGATGATGATGTCTACGGCTATAATTTTGTTAGGGACATCGCAGAAATATCATTTAACGACCCGAAAGATGCGGGACACGGCACCCACGTTGCCGGTACCGTAGCAGCGGTAAACAATAATAATCGTGGAGTTGCAGGTATTGCCGGAGGAAGTGGCAAAGGAGATGGTGTTAAGATTATGTCCTGTCAAATTTTTGATGGCAGTGGCGGTGGCACATCAGCCAGCACTGCTAATGCTATAGTTTATGCTGCTGATAATGGAGCTTCTATACTCCAAGGTTCATTTGGATATGATGCTGGTATAATACAAAATGACGGAGTGTTTAAACAGCATTTTACTCTAGAATACAACGCCATAGAGTATTTTATTAACACTAAGAATAATGATGTGTTAGATGGTGGACTTTGTATTTTTGCTGCAGGCAATGATGGGAAGGGAATGTCTGGCTATCCTGCTGGTTATAGCAATGTAATATCTGTATCTTCTATTGGCGCTGACCATAGACCTACTTATTATACCAATTATGGCCCTGGTTGTAATATCTCTGCTATAGGCGGAGAATGGGGTACAGGCGGCATAAAAAGAATAAACTCTACTGTACTATCTACTGTTCCATTTACTAAATCTGACACTGGTTATGGCTATATGCAGGGTACCTCTATGGCTTGTCCACACGTATCTGGTATTGCTGCTCTAGGACTTTCTTACGCAAAAAAACTAGGTAAAACCTATACTGTAGATGAGTTTAGATCTTTGCTTTTAACTGCGGTCAATGACATTAACCCATATTTGGCTGGTTCTAAAATAATTTTGGTACAAAAGCCAGACTATAGTTTTGAACAAAGAACACTGGAATTAACTCCATTCATTGACAAGATGGGCACTGGTCTGATTGACGCTTGGCAATTGTTGATGAAGTTGGAAGGCACACCATATATTATTACAGAAATGGGAAAAAGCCAATGGCTTAATTTAAGCGATTATTTTGGTGAAGGCTATGCAAAGCTTACCTATCTTGAGGTATCAATTAGTCCAGAAGATAAAGAAGCCCTCGGCCTAGCAGCAGATCCTGAGCTTAAATACCAAAA
>CAYFTA010000141.1:0-2261 GCA_964346015.1 uncultured Muribaculaceae bacterium
CCTGTTCCAGGTCTATGGGAACTTCATGGTTATCATGATCCTGTATATCTAAATGTTGGCTATGCTTGGAGAGGCCATTTTAAAAATACTCCACCCTTGGTTCCATTCGAAAGAAATCATGTAGGACAATATCGCAAGATTGTAGAGCTTCCTGTTAATTGGAAGGGAAAAGATATTTATATCCATATTGGCTCAGCTACCTCTAATGTTAGGCTTTGGGTCAATGGACAAGAAGTTGGTTATAGCGAAGATAGTAAATTAGAAGCAAGGTTTGACTTAACAGATTATGTAAAACCAGGCAAGAACTTAATTGCTCTTGAGATCTTCCGTTGGTGTGATGGGACTTATCTTGAAGATCAGGATTTTTGGAGATTAACAGGTCTTGCTCGTGATACTTATCTTTTTACCAGAGAGAAACTCAGAATAGAAGATTTAAGAGTTGTGGCTGGTGCAGATGGTATTGCTGATGTTAAATTATCCATGACCCCAGGCCTTACTTCTGCCACTTTTGAGATTAAAGATGCTGATGGTAAAGTGGTGGCATCTGGGAGTATACCTGTTGAAAAGAAGCATGAAGAGACTGAAGAAGGAGATGTTCTACTTCAGGCAAGACTTTCAGTTGAAAATCCACTTCTTTGGACAGCAGAGACTCCTAATTTATATACTCTCACAGTTGCTACTTATAAAGGTAAAAACAAAACAGATGAGACTACTATTAATATAGGTTTCCGTACCATTGAGATAAAGAATGCTCAGCTTCTTGTGAATGGCAAACCTGTTCTTTTTAAAGGAGCTAATCGTCATGAGATGAATCCTTATAAGGGCTACATTGTATCAGAAGAAGATATGATTCAGGATATAAGAATCATGAAAGAGCTAAATATAAATGCAGTTCGTACTTCTCATTACCCGAATGACCCACGTTGGTACGACCTCTGTGATAAATATGGTCTTTATGTAATTGATGAAGCTAATATTGAATCTCATGGAATGTATTATGGAGAAAAATCCTTAGCAAAAGACTCTACTTGGCTTCATGCACATCTTACTCGTATTAAAAGAATGGTTCAACGTGATTTTAATCATCCTTCTATTATAACTTGGAGTATGGGTAATGAAGCAGGTAATGGTATTAACTTTGAACGAGCTTACGAAATGCTTAAAGCTATGGATAGTTCTCGTCCAGTTCAATATGAAAGGGCAGAAGGTGCTTGGAATACAGATATTCTTTGTCCGATGTATTTTAATTTAGAGAGATCTGAAAAAGTTGTAAGTAATCCAGAACAAACTCGACCATTTATCCAATGTGAATATGCTCACGCAATGGGTAATTCTATGGGAGGATTCAAGGAATATTGGGATTTGATTCGTAAATATCCTACTTACCAAGGTGGTTATGTTTGGGATTTTGTAGATCAGGCTTTAAGATGGGAAGTGGATCCAGAAAAATATGGAACAGATCATATTTATGTCTATGGTGGCGATTTCAATGATTATGATCCTAGTGATAATTCATTCTGCTGTAATGGTATTATCGCAGCAGACAGAACTTATCATCCACATACATATGAGGTTCGTTATCAACATCGTCCAATCCATACATCAGCAAGCCCTGAACAAGCTTTAAAAGGGGAATTAAGCGTTTATAATGAATACTTTTTCATAGACTTAAGTCGTTATGCAATGCATTGGAAGGTGGAAGTGGATGGAAGGTCAGTGCTTTCAGGTACTGAAACAGAACTTGAAATTGCTCCACAAACAACAGAGACTGTGAAGATTAAATTATCAGAAAATGCTATTCTTAAAGCTGCTGAAATTAAAGATTTAGCTTCTCATGATGTTTATTTGAATGTAAGTTATAAACTTCTTGTTCAAGATGGAGTGTTGCCAGCTGGTACAGAAGTCTCATATGATCAGATTCTTATAAATGAAGCACCTGTTCTTGCTTATGTTCCTAATCCAGGTGCACCAGAGATGGTTCAAGATGGGAACTTTGTGAAGTTTTCTGGTTGGTTGACTTATGAAAATGGTACACGTCGTCTTCCATGGGAACTTAGTTTTGATAAGTCAAAAGGACATTTGGTTTCATATAAGCTTGGTAGTAAAGAGATGATTGCAGAACCTGTTCAGCCATGTTTTGCTCGCGCAGCAACAGAAAATGACCTAGGTGCTGGTTGGCACAATAAGAGTAAAATCTGGAGATTCCCTAATTATAGATTAGAGTCATTTAATGTATCAGAGAATGCTGATTACACAAGGGT
>CAYFTA010000142.1:0-2242 GCA_964346015.1 uncultured Muribaculaceae bacterium
GGTCTTGAAGTACAGCAGCAAGGTCAGCTTGAAGATAACCATCCACATATGCAGAATTTGTATCTCTTTTAGAATCTAATCCAAGGCCTACGCTAATATGTCCCTTGCCAAGTGAATTTGGATCTGGAATATATCTAGGGTCATCATAAGAAGTTGCAGCTAAGATTCTTCCATAAGATCTATCTGTGCTTTCACTCAAAATATTTTTCTTAACGCTTATTTGAGTAGGAGTTATATTATGTAACTTATTGTATTCCATTTGCTTACTACGTCTTCGGTCTGTCTCATAAATAGTCTCTTGCATAGACCTAGTAATTGTATCTGCATACATAACAACCAGACCATTTATATTTCTGGCAGCTCTGCCAGCTGTTTGCGTCAACGCTCTGCCAGAACGAAGGAAACCTTCCTTATCTGCATCAAGAATTGCAACAAGAGAAACTGTAGGTATGTCAAGTCCCTCTCTTAGAAGGTTAACTCCCACTAGTACATCAAATAGACCATTCTTAAAATCTTCAATAATTTCTACTCTTTCAAGAGTATCCACATCTGAGTGAATGTAACGACAACGAACTCCCACATTTGTAAAATACTTCTCTAACTCCTCTGCCATTCTCTTAGTCAAAGTGGTCACAAGCACTCTTTCATCATTTTCTGCACGAGTTCGGATTTCTTCCAATAAATCATCTATTTGGTTTTCAGTAGGTCGTACTTCAATTGGTGGATCGAGAAGACCAGTTGGTCTTACAACCTGCTCCACAATTAAGCCTTCTGATTTTTCAAGTTCATAGTCAGCAGGAGTTGCACTTACAAAGACTTTTTGACCAGTAATTTCTTCAAACTCATCGAATTTCAAAGGTCTATTATCTGCTGCAGCTGGAAGTCTAAATCCATATTCAATCAAAACAGATTTTCTTGAATGGTCACCACCGTACATTGCACGAATTTGTGGGATTGTTACATGGCTTTCATCTATAAATGTAATGAAGTCCTTTGGAAAATAATCTAAAAGGCAGAAAGGCCTCATACCTGGCTTTCGTCCGTCGAAGTATCTCGAATAGTTCTCTATTCCAGGGCAATATCCCATTTCCTTTATAAATTCAAGATCATATTCAACCCTTTGTTGTAATCGTTTAGCTTCTAAATGTTTGCCTATTTCTTTGAAATATTCAACTTGAGCAACCATATCATCTTGAATCTTGCTAATAGCTTGTGTTGTTTTTTCTTTTGTTGTTACAAAGTTGTTGGCAGGATATATTGTAATTTCTTCTAAATCAGTTATATATGCTCCAGTTAATGGGTCAATGACTGCAATTCCGTCTATTTCATCTCCAAAAAATTCTATCCTTACAGCATTTTCTCCATATCCAATACAGACATCAACAGTATCTCCTTTTACTCGAAAAGTGCCTCTCTTAAATTCATCCTCTGTACGGGAGTAAAGAGCATCAACTAATTGATAAAGAAGTCTAGTCATGCTCCTGGTTTCGCCTTTGTGAATAACTACGGTTTGACTATGGAAATCCTCAGGATTACCTATACCATATATACAAGAGACGCTGGAAATTACAATCACATCTCTTCTACCCGAGAGCAAGGAAGAGGTGGCACTAAGTCTTAGTTTTTCAATTTCGTCGTTTATGCTAAGGTCTTTTTCTATATAGGTGTCAGTTACTGGAAGGTAGGCTTCTGGTTGATAGTAATCATAATATGAAACAAAATATTCAACAGCATTGTTTGGAAAGAATGATTTAAACTCTCCATAAAGCTGAGCTGCAAGGGTTTTATTATGACTTAATATAAGGGCTGGCCTTTGTAAGTTTTCGATAACATTAGCCATGGTAAAAGTCTTGCCCGAACCAGTAACACCCAATAAAGTCACAGCATCCACACCCGATTTTAGTGCGTCACTTATTCCTTTAATGGCTTCTGGCTGGTCCCCAGCAGGTTTATAATCTGATATTAATTGAAATTTCATTTTTCCTTTGTCATTACAATGTTTGCCCTGTGTTGTCATTGCGAGACTTGTCTTCAGGAACCCTGTGTTGTCATTGCGAGGAGCCCGTAGGGCGACGTGCCCGTCTCCACAGTTTGTCATTGCGAGGAGCGTCAGCAACGTGGGAATCTTCGCAGTTATCCTTTTATATTAAATCCCTCAAAGATACTCAAACTTAATGAATCCACTCCAGAAATTTTTATTATCTTTGTGAGTCCTAAAAAAGGGCCATCAAAAAGAAATAAT
>CAYFTA010000143.1:0-2208 GCA_964346015.1 uncultured Muribaculaceae bacterium
TAGGCTTTGGTGATGATCTAGAGTATGCAGATTCATTAACTTTGGGTCGCTCTATTGTAAATAGACAGATTTTCAAACCATAGTGTTGGTAAATTCATGAAAAATTGATACATTTGCTGGCTTGCTTTTTTGTGAGCTGAATTTAGTGTGGACATTTATCTGAATTAGTGATTATGGTTTCAATCTTCTACAACATAAACGGACAGATGATGGTTTCCACTTCGGAAATTGATTTGCCAACAATAAATATTAAAAATGTAATCTGGATTGACCTTTATGCGCCTACAGGCGAGGAGAAAAGGGCAGTCGAGGCTTTCGTGGGTACTACCATCCAAAGTAGGGCGCAGGCAGAGGAAATTGAAAGTTCATCAAGATTTTTTGAGAATGAAAAGGCGATTTTTGCTAATACTAATTTTTTGATTCCTGGTCCAGAAGAGTATTCAACAGAGACTGTTTCATTCATACTTACAGGCAATGTTCTTACCACACTTCGGGAGACACCATTAAAGAGTTTAACGGACTTACAACGTAGAATATTAGCATTCCCAACTTTATATCCAACGGGTAATGTGGTATTCTTGAGTATACTAGAGCAACGTATTGACCTTGATGCCGATATGATTGAGTTAATGTCTCATGAGATTGAACAATTCAATAAAAAAGTCTCATTAGGAGAAGTGGTTAATGAGGAACTTCTTTTGGATATCAATCAGTTACAGGAAAATACGATGATGGTAAGAGAGAACATTGTGGATAAGCAAAGAGTTATTTCAAGCATTCTTAAGAGTGCAAAATTCCCACGTGCTCACCATGCTAAATTGGACGTATTATTGAAGGACATCTCATCGCTAATTAAACATACAAATTTTAGTTTTGAGAGACTTGAGTTCTTGCAGAGTACCGTAATCGGTCTTGTTAACATGGAGCAGAACAAGATTATGAGGATTTTTACGCTTGTTTCATTGCTTTTAATGCCACCTAGTCTTATAGCAAGCTTCTATGGAATGAATGTCGATTTACCAATTTTAGGCAATGTTTGGGATTGGGTACTTATAATCGGATTGATGGCTATTTCATTCTTAGTAGTTATATATGCCTTCAAGAAGAGAAAACTTTTATAAAAATTCACATATTCCTTTGAAAATCCGAAAATTATCCATAAGTTTGCGCGCCTTAAGACTGGGGCGCGTTTTGTTTCAGTCAGGTACAATAAATAATGTTTAACCCACTAGTTTGTTCAATTAATTTAATTATGGAAAAAAACAAAGTAAATGCAGTAGAGGAAACTCTTGAGGATGTTCTACTAGATGAGGAAACTCCAGTAGTGGCACCTGTAGAAGTATCGGAAGAAGATACTTACGAAGAAGAGGATGAACTTCCTGCAGAAGATGAAACCAAGAATCTAATCTTGAATGCTTCAATTGCTCCCGAAAATTTCAATTGGGATGAATTTGAAAGCGATGACGTTTACGAAGGTAACAGAGAAGAAGTAGCTAAATTGTATGACCAAACTCTTTCAAAAATTGTTGAAGGAGAGGTTGTAGAAGGTACTGTAACAGCTATTTCTAAAAGAGAAATTTTAGTAAATATCGGTTATAAGAGCGAAGGTGTTATTATGGCTCCTGAGTTCCGTTATAACCCAGAACTAAAAGTAGGTGACAAGGTTGAAGTTTTAGTAGAGACTCCTGAAGACAGAAAAGGACAATTAGTTCTTTCACACAAGAAGGCTCGTCAACTTCGTTCTTGGGATATGGTTAATGAGGCGTACAACGCTGACCAAATTGTTAAAGGTTATATCAAGACTCGTACTAAGGGTGGTATGATTGTTGACATTTTTGGAATCGAGGCATTCTTGCCAGGTTCACAAATCGACATCAAACCAATCCGCGACTACGATCAGTTTGTTGATAAAACTATGGAATTCAAGATTGTTAAGATCAATCATGAGTTCAAAAATGTTGTTGTTTCTCACAAAGCTCTTATCCAGGCTGAACTTGAACTTCAAAAAGCTGAGATTATTAGCAAACTTGAGAAAGGACAAGTTCTTGAAGGAACAGTTAAGAATATCACTGATTACGGAGTATTCGTTGACTTGGGTGGTGTAGACGGACTTATCCACATTACAGACCTATCATGGGGTAGAATCAACCATCCAGAGGAAGTTGTTTCTCTTGATGAAAAGATCAACGTTGTTATCCTTGATTTTGA
>CAYFTA010000144.1:0-2184 GCA_964346015.1 uncultured Muribaculaceae bacterium
GTAACATCTATCATTTTTTCTAAAAAAGTTACCTCAAGACCCTCACAAGGGAGTTCTTCACTACGATTCATTGCCCAAAATCCATCTTTTAGATAGTCATTTTCCACAGAACTAAGCTTTTGAATGTTTCTATATCCACAGTGGTGATTTGTTAAGAGTAGTCCCTCGCCAGAAACAATTTCTCCTGTACATCCACCACCAAACTGAACAATGGCGTCTTTTAAAGAAGAGTTATTTATATCATAGATTTCTTTAGCAGAGAGTTTACAACCCATTTCCGTTAAAGTTTTACTATTCATTTTTTCAAGAAGTGGTAAGAGCCACATTCCTTCATCTGCTCTAGCGCCAGCTGCAAAAACAACAATTAAAACCAGTGCGCTCAGTATTCGTTTTGTTTTCATAAAATATTTAGTTGTTAAAATAGACTTGGCTCAAGCTCTTTTACATGGAAACTTTTGCGATGAAATTCCGTATAGCCATACTCTTTTATTGCAGCAATATGCTCCTTTGTGGGATAACCCATATTCCTTTCCCAACCATACATTGGATAAGCCTTTGCTAGTTCCCTCATGTGCTCATCTCTATAGGTTTTTGCAAGTACAGACGCGGCAGCGATAGAAGCATAAATAGCATCCCCCTTCACCACGCATTGGTATTTATATCCTATTAATGGTTTGAATTTATTTCCATCAATTAAGAGGAAATCAGGTTTAGTTTCAAGCTTTAGAACAGCTCGATGCATACCTACAATAGAGGCATTAAGAATGTTTATTTTGTCGATTTCTTCTGCTTTAACTTCTTCAACAGCCCAGGCTATTGCTTCCTTTTCAATAATGAATCTAAGCTCTTCCCTTGATTTTGGGCTCATTTGTTTTGAGTCATTAAGGAGGGGATGGAAGAAATCTTTAGGAAGAATTACTGCTGCAGCGAAAACAGGACCAGCTAGTGGTCCCCTTCCTGCCTCGTCGCAACCTGCTTCAATCAGGTCTTTATTGAGATAGCTAAGTAATTTTTTATCGACATTCATCTTGCAAAATTACTCATTTTCCTTTTCTTGGTCAAGTGTTTTCTTCAATAATCCGATAATGTCATTTTTTGTCTTAACGGTCTCCTTGAGAGAATCAATAGAAGTTTGCATGTGTTGAATTTGATTCAGGAGATTTTCAATCCTTTTATTATATTCGTCTTCCTTTTCTTTAGCCTTAGTCATATATTTAATTTCAAGCTCATCCAAATTGGCCTCATCTTTTGAAAGAGGCTTATAACCAAGAATTAACTCTTCAATATTTGTTTCCAAAATCTCTGCAATTTTGGGAATATGTGAATTAATCATATTTGTATTACCCCTTTCTAAGTCTCTATAAGCAGTCACAGAGATTCCGAGCTTTTGCGCAAGTTCCTCTTGAGTAAGATTTAGCTCTTTTCTTTTTAGGTAGATATTTCCTTTAATTGTGCTGTTAATCATATTTTTGTGGTTTTCAACAAAAATATTTGAGTTATTACCTTTTTTACCACAAGTAAATCTTGCGAAAAACAAGCTATTCTTATTAAAAAGAGAAAAAGCATAAAAAAAGAGAAAAACTTTTACCATAGCATGAAAATTTTTGCAAGATTTGCTTGCTATTTTGTCTTAAGTCTTCCAGCTTTGTAAATAAAAAGTCAAAAATATCTATGAAAAAGTTTTATCAAAAGTATGAGGTGCTTATGTCTGCCCTTGAGGGAGGAGTTTTGTTTTATAGTTCTGTCAAGAGTTTTGAAGAATTATGTGAAATTTTGGAAGTCTCTCCAACAGAAATGGAAAAACTCATTTATACAGAGGTGGGCTTATCTTCCGAAGAGCTTATAAAGCTCTATAAACAATAAGTAATCTTGTTGTTATATGTTTTAAAAAGTGATTGCTATTGAGGTATTATTTTATTAGATTTGCCAGGCGCGTTTTTTGGCGCAGAAAATAAATAATTTAATAAAAACATATAACAGTAGAACTAATGAAATCTTATTCAACAAAAGAAATCCGTAATGTGGTTCTGCTTGGTAGCACCAAGTCAGGTAAAACCACATTATCTGAGGCAATGCTCTATGAGGGCAAGGTAATCGACAGAAAAGGAACAGTAGAAGCAAAAAACACAGTTTCTGACAATGCCGAGATAGAGCAAATTAATCAAAGATCAATTTATGCAACTC
>CAYFTA010000145.1:0-2146 GCA_964346015.1 uncultured Muribaculaceae bacterium
CTGAAAGGCTTAATATGAATTTTACCTATGTGAATTTCAGCATCTAGATGTTCTGAAAGCATAGATGTAGCCCTTTCTGCTAATTCAGATTGAATTTTCGGAACTTGTAAAATAATGAAAGCAGAAAGCACAAGTATGAGTATACTTGCTGCTATGTATGCTAATATTTTTAGTGCCTTTTTGATAATCAAATATATTTAATAGTATAACCAACAAAATTAATAAAAATATCGGATAAAATCTGTATTTTTGCCCGTGGTTAATGTTTTTTTGGATTTTATTAGAAATGGCAAATATAATACTTGGAATAGAGTCTTCTTGTGATGATACTTCAGCTGCTGTAATAAAAGACACTTATCTTTTGTCCAATGTAATGGCAAATCAGGATGTTCATAGGGCTTATGGAGGGGTGATACCAGAATTGGCTTCGCGTGCTCACCAATTGAATATTGTTCCTGTTGTAAGTCAAGCAATAGAAAAGGCAGGCATAAGTCCAGAAGATATTACTGCAATAGCCTTTACTCGTGGTCCTGGATTGTTGGGCTCTCTTTTAGTGGGGACTTCTTTTGCAAAAGGTTTGGCTATTTCTTTAGGTAAACCTCTTATTGAAGTTAACCATCTCCAAGGCCATGTTTTAGCTAATTTTATTAAGCAATATGATTCTGAGAATCTTCAACCAGAGTTCCCTTATCTCTGTCTTTTGGTTTCGGGTGGAAATTCGCAGATTGTGAAAGTAAACTCTTATCTAGAATATGAAATACTAGGTCAGACTATTGATGATGCAGTGGGTGAAGCTTTTGATAAATGTGCAAAAATGATGGGGCTTGGTTATCCTGGTGGGCCAATAGTAGATCGCTTAGCTAAGGAAGGTAATCCACTTAAATATAAGTTTAATAAACCTCGAATTCAGGGTTTTGATTATAGTTTTAGTGGTATCAAGACTTCGCTTTTATATTTTTTAAGGGATGAAATTGCAGAAGACCCCGATTTTATTGAAAAAAATAAGTCAGATATCTGTGCTAGTTTTCAAAAAACTCTAATAGATATTCTAATGGAGAAACTTATAAAAGCAGCTAAACACACCGGTATTAAACAAATTACAATAGGTGGGGGAGTGGCTGCAAACAGTTGTTTAAGAGCAAGAGTTTTAGAAGAGGGAAAGAATAGGGGATGGACTACATTTTTGCCAGAGTTTAAGTTTACAACTGACAATGCAGCAATGATAGCTATTGCAGGACATTATCACTATCTTGACGGCAAGAGGACCTCACTTGCTATTGCCCCTGTTTCACGTTTAGCAGATTTTTAAAAGTGTAAATTATTACAATAAAATATTGGAAAGAAACAATCATGAAAAATATACAATTGATAATAGAGATATTAGTTAGCCTTATCATAGTTTTAATTAGTTCATTTAGTATGAGTTTACAAGCTCAGAACTTTTCCCATTTTCAAGATAAGACTCTTCGTTTGGATTATATTTTTTCGGGAACAGATAAGACTCAAGAGATTGCTCTAGATGAGATGTCTTGCTTCAATGGTTGGGCAGGGCGCAGGTCGAATCTTGATTCTTTGGCTCTTAGGGGTAATTGTATTCTAACACTTAGGTCTCAAACAACAGGTGAAGTTTTATACAAACAATCTTATTCTACCTTATTTCAAGAGTGGCAGGCTACAGAAGAGGCAACTAAGGTACGTAAGTCCTTTGAAAATGTTTTTCTTGTTCCGATGCCTCTAGAAAAGGTTGTTATAGAAATCATTCTTTTTGATTTTAAGGGTAATATTGCTAGTTCATTAGAGCATTTAGTTGATCCATCTGACATACTGATAAGACAAAAACAAAAGTCACAAATTGATACTAGATATATTTTACAAAGTGGCTCCCCGGATTCTTGTATTGATGTAGTCATACTTTCGGAAGGTTATACAGCCTTAGAAAAAGAAATTTTCTATGAAGACGCAGCGAAAGCTGTGGAATCAATTTTATCACATGCTCCCTTTGATAAATATAAAGATAAATTCAATTTCTTGGCTATAGCTCTTGAGTCTAATTCTTCAGGAGTATCTGTACCACATCAAGGTCTTTGGAAGGAAACAGCTTTGTCTTCAAATTTTGATACATTTTATTCTGAACGATATCTTACTA
>CAYFTA010000146.1:0-2096 GCA_964346015.1 uncultured Muribaculaceae bacterium
GCCCAAGCTGTAATAATTTTTCACATAAATTAGAGCCAATAAAACCTGCTCCACCAGTTACTAATATTCTTTTCATACTTAATCAAATTCTTCAAACTTGGAGTTATTGCTGATAAACTCAGGGACAATTTCTTTCATTAATTTTACTAAACTTGGTATGTCTACCTTATGGGCATATTCCTGAAGCTGCTGTATTGAAGAGGTTGCTACAGAATATTCATAATCTCTAACTTTTGCTATCCTAATACGTGAATGATCTGTAGGAAGCGTGTTTTCTCTATCTGAAAGCACTTCTTCATATAACTTTTCTCCAGGTCTTAAACCACTATATTCTATCTGAATCTCTACATTGGGAGTATAGCCTGCTAATTGAATCATTCTTCTAGCCAAGTCATCTATTTTTACAGACTCACCCATATCAAAAACAAAGATTTGGTTTCCTGTAGTCATTGTTGCTGCTTCCATTACCAAACGGCAGGCTTCTGGTATTGTCATAAAGTAGCGCGTGATTTCTGGGTGAGTTACTGTAACAGGACCACCTTTTGATATCTGTTCTCGGAAACGGGGGATTACTGAACCGCTTGAGCCCAAGACATTACCAAAACGAGTTGTAACAAATTGGGTTATTCCTTTTTGAACGCCTTTTTCTACTGATAAACCTAAAGATTGAACATAAATCTCAGCAAGTCGCTTAGTACAACCCATAATATTTGTTGGATTTACTGCTTTATCAGTAGATACCATTACCATTTTTTCGACTCCATATTCAAGGCATTTATCAGCCACATTACGAGTTCCAAGAACATTAACTAGTACGGCTTCACAAGGATTCTCTTCCATAAGAGGCACATGCTTATATGCAGCTGCGTGAAAAACAACTTGTGGCTTAAATTTTTTAAAAACATAATCTAAACGATTAACCATTCTAACATCACCTATTATAGGAACAAACAAAAGATTTGAATAAGATTCTTCCAATTCTAGACGAAGATTATGCATTGGGGTTTCAGAATTATCGTAAAGTATTAATTCTTTTATTCCAAATGTGGCTAACTGACGGCAAAGCTCTGAGCCAATGCTTCCAGCTGCACCCGTTACTAATACAGTTTTACCTCTAAAATTATCCATAATTGCATCCATAGAAATATTAATTTCTGGACGCATTAAAAGGTCTTCAATATCGATATTTCGGAGTTTATACGGTAGCTTGCCATCTACGACTTCATCAATACGTGGTGCAATTAGACTCTTTATCTTGTTTTCAGTAGCATATTTAATAATCCTATCTCCTTCTTGTTTCGCGTCTTTTTCTGTAGCGAAAAGAATGGCTCTTGCATCAGTTCTATTTATCACATACCTTAATTGCTCTTCATTAGAAGCATAATAAACTGTCTTTTCTGCAATAATATGTTTAATCTGAGTAGTTCCATACTGGATAAAACCAACTATTTTATATTCAGAAGAATTCTGTAGACGACTTAGTAAAGAAACTGACTTAGAACCGACTCCATACACGAGAACATTAGTACAGAGATTTTTAACTGATAACCTTGCTTTAATTGATTCATAAGCCATAATCATCATTGCCCTTAAAAGAAAGAATCCTAAAAAGGTAAAAATGAAGTCAGATATTAGTAAAACATATAGTACAGTAGATGGTACCCTAAACATTATATACACAACACCTATAGATAGAACCTTACATAAAGCAACAAGGAAAAACCTTCCTTGCTCTCTAAATGTTGTATATCTAATTATAATCCGATATGTTTTAAATATCCATATGTAAATAAATGAAAACACAAGAGATGATAACAACCAAAGACTTGAAATTTCTAAATGAGATTCATGTCTAAGTAGAATAACTTCAACAAATATCAAGGTTATTACAGAGGCAAGAAAAGAAACAATCATATCCAGCGCGAATACTACTTTCGTGCTTAAATATTTATTTTGAAACTTCTTAATATGTTTTATCAAAAATTCCATAGAACTAAGCTTTACTTTGAAATTCTTTGCATATATGATATAACCTTAGGGTTGAGCACTTTTTTGTTGTATTGGTCGCAGACTATTCTTTTGCGGTGACAATCCGA
>CAYFTA010000147.1:0-2090 GCA_964346015.1 uncultured Muribaculaceae bacterium
TATGGGCGGTCTTCGAGAGCGACACCCCTACTCTTATTTGGCTCAGACGACATCTTATAGACAATCTTTGCACCTGCGACTAAGTCTTCGTGGGTAAAATACATCTTAGAATAATTCTTTCCATTGAGTTTAATTCCATCAATAAAGAAATTCTCACGACTATTAGCAGGAGCTTCCAGTAAAATTTTCTTACCATTAGGAAGATTGACTGTGACCTTCTTGAACAAAGGGGTGCCAATAATGTACTCATTAGTACCTGGGCAAACAGGATAGAAACCTAAGGCAGAAAAAACATACCAAGCAGAAGTCTGTCCATTGTCTTCATCTCCACAATAGCCATCTGGCGCAGGAGTATAAAGCTTATCCATAACCTCACGAATTCTCATTTGTCCCTTCCACGGCTGCCCACCCCAGTTATAAAGATAGAGCATATGCTGAATTGGCTGATTTCCGTGGGCATAATTACCCATATTCATAATCTGCATCTCTCGAATTTCGTGGATAGTAAATCCATAGTAGCTATCGTCGAAATGCGGCGGAATCTCAAAGACATTATCCATATTTTTATTGAAATTCTCATCGCCACCCATTAAGGCAATCAAGCCAGCGGTATCGTGGAAAACTGACCAAGTATAGTGAAGAGCATTGCCCTCAGTAAAGTCTCCACCCCATTTCAATGGACTAAAGGGCTCTGGCCAAGTACCATCTGCTTTACGCCCACTCATTAGGGAGTACTCGCTCCTGTACAAATTTTTATAGTTGAAAGCTCTATCTTTATAAATAGAAATATCAGACTCTGGCTTACCTAATGCCTTACCAAGAGTGTATATGCACCAGTCATTATATGCATATTCTAAAGTCCTAGCAGCACTCTCATTAACCCCTTTGTCATTAGGAACATAGCCGAGTTCATTATAATCTTCCCAACCTAATCTTCCTGTTGAAGAAACTTCCGGATGGACTGCATTAGCCCCGTGTTGTACTGCTTCCCATAACCACTCAATATCATATCCACGAATACCCTTGATCCAAGCATCTGCAACTACTGAAGCAGAATTATTCCCAACCATAATTCCACGATGTCCAGGGCTAGCCCATTCTGGTAAAAAACCGCTTTCAAGATAAGCATTCACTAGACCCTCCTGCATCTTGGCATTCATCTCAGGATAAACAAGATTTAATAATGGGAAAAGAGACCTAAATGTGTCCCAGAATCCTGTATCTGTAAACATATAGCCTGGAAGAACTTCTCCATTATAAGGGCTATAATGTACCCTTTCGCCTGAAGCATTTATCTCAGTTAAGTCTCGTGGAAAAAGAACTGAACGATATAAACATGAATAAAAAGTACGCAAATTATCAATATTATCATCTTCTACCTTAATTCTACCTAAAACTTCATTCCAACGTTCACGGCCCTCAGCTTTTATTCTATTAAAATCTCCGTCTCCAAGCTCTTTAAGATTGAGTTCTGCCTGTTCAACACTAATAAATGACGAAGCTACTTGCAAGTTAACTACCTGACCTCGCTCTGTCTTAAAACCCACAATAGCTCCCGAATGATTAGATAAGCTTTCTAAATTTGAATGGTTATTACCTTCCACCCCATCTTCAACTACACTCACATATTCAAAAGGAGTATCTGAAACTACAACGAACCAATTTTTGAAATTCTCAGGAACTCCACCAACATTTTTAGTGGTATAACCAATGATTTTATTCTCCTGCGGAATAATCTTTACATATGAACCATTATCATAAGCATCAACTATCAAGTAAGACAACTCCGCTTCTGGATATTTTAGACGAAATGCAACAGCTCTTTCAGTAGGAGTCAGCTCTGCAACCACGTCATGGTCAGCAAGATACACGCTATAATAATAAGGTTTTGCAATCTCAGCCTTATGTGAAAACCAACTTGCCCTCTCATCCTGGTTAAATACTGGCTTAGACGAAGGCATAATTACAAATTGACCATAATCATTCATCCAAGGTGAAGGCTGATGGGTCTGCTTAAATCCCCTAATTTTATCTGCCGTATAGGTATAAGTCCACCCGTCTCCCATAGGTCCTGTCTGTGGAGTCCAAAA
>CAYFTA010000148.1:0-2051 GCA_964346015.1 uncultured Muribaculaceae bacterium
TAATGCCTCAGAAATTTCAAAACCATCTGCTAAAAAAACTGTTACTCCTCTCATACTTATCTTATTTTATATTATTCTTAATTACTTACTCATTGATTCGATTACAGACTTATTTACTTTAGCGATTCTCTCTATATCAACCTTTATAACCTTCCTATCATAGGTCATTAGGCCATTGACTTCTCCTTCGACGTCAGTTGTTTGTGTATAAATTGCTCCTGCACAGCCTACTTTGATGAAGTCCTTTAGCATTTCGGCGTATGTTTCATATTGAACCATAACCTCTTCTATGCTATTTTTATTTCCGCCATAACCCCATTTATGGTCGATTTCCCAAGTATGACCTTCAATAGGAATACCTATTCCACCATATTCTCCAATTACATTTACAAATTTTCTTTCGAATACATTCATTGCTGGCTGTGGGTAATGGTGAACGTCAATAATATCTCCTACAAAGTGGAAATTACCTCCAGATGACTCATTCACAAGACGAGTTGGGTCAAATTCTTTAGTGAACTTTACTACTTCAGGAGTATCGAATTGCCCCCATGCCTCATTGAATGGTACCCAACATACAATACACTGGAAATTACGAAGCTCGTTCATTATGTTTTTCCATTCATTATAGTAATTAAGTTTCCAAACATGAGGTATTTCACAACTTGTTCCACCAAGTATGCTATCTCCTGCCCATTTATTATTTACAGCATTTCTAATTTCTGGATCGCGAGACTCTTGCTGTTTTTTTGAAAAGTCTCCAATACTAGGCATATCTTGCCATACTAACATCCCAAGCACATCACACCAGTAGTACCAGCGAGCAGGTTCAACCTTGACGTGTTTGCGAATCATATTGTATCCCAATTCCTTGGTTTTTATTATATCAAATTTAAGAGCTTCGTCAGTTGGAGCAGTGTAAAGACCATCTGGCCACCAACCTTGGTCAAGAGTCCCGTATTGAAAAAGATTCTCTCCATTAAGAGCCATTCTCTTATACGCATTTATAGAACCATCACGCTTTACTTCAATAGACCTAAGTGCAGTATACCCATTAACTACATCAATCGGCTTTTTATCACGAATTATAGATATTTCCAAACCATATAAATAAGGACTATCTGGTGACCATGTTTTTAGGTCAGGTACAGCAATTTTTGCTAAACTATTTTCTACGAGCACTTCAGCTAAAACTACACTAGATGGTTTTTCTGGGTTATAACCCATGCCTCCTTCAAGAAGTTTTACTTTGACAACATCTCCAGGCTCACAACCAATAGTTTCAACATTCACTTCAAGTGTTGAGTCCCATATATTGCTTACAGGATAATAAGACTTTATATGAGTAGGATTAACTGGTTCCAACCATACTGTTTGCCATATACCACTAACAGGAGTGTACCATATACCAGAATTTACTAAACACTGTTTCCCCCTTGGTTGAAAACTATTGTCACTAGCATCAAAGACCTTTACTTTAAGTTTTTGTTTTCCACTTTTTTTGAGATAGGATGTAATATCAAAGGAGAAAGCATTATATCCACCCCTGTGTTCCCCAACTAACACGTCATTTACAAAAACCTCGGCCTTCCAATCCACTGCTCCAAAGTTTAATAGAATATTTTTACCCTTCCAATTTCGAGGAATAGTGAACTCTCGCTCATACCATAGAGTGTTCTCCTTGGTTACCTTACGTCTAACTCCAGAAAGGGAAGACTCAACTGCGAATGGTACAAGAATTTTTCCCTCTGCTTCAAAATTTTGCGCTTCTACTGGTGTAATTGCATAATCCCAAAGTCCATTAAGATTTAACCATTCTGTCCTTACCATTTGAGGGCGAGGATATTCTGGAAGCACATTTTCAGGATTAACATCCTCTGCCCAAGGGGTTTTTATTTCATTTCCTACTGGTTGCCATTGTGCATAAACAGTAAGGGTCAAGAGTGATGCAATAATGCTTAATAGTGTTTTCATCATATTTATAATATTATTCAATAGAAATTGTAACAGAATCTTTTGTGAGTTCAGAGTATGACAGTTCAGTTTCTTCA
>CAYFTA010000149.1:0-1981 GCA_964346015.1 uncultured Muribaculaceae bacterium
GTAGATTAAAGTGGAGTAGTATTGATTCAGAAAACTATACCATTATCTATCCTAGGGGGTTAGATTCTCTTGCGAAAGTGTATGGTAGAAACTTGGAAACATATCGACTTCCCCTTTCTAGAAGTATTGGATACCTTGGGAGCGGTGGATTTGGCAAGAAAATGCCTGTCGTTCTTCATACCTATAATTCATTTTCAAATGGCTCCGTTGCCTGGGCTCCTAAAAGGATGGATTTATATACAATCCCTTCTGCCATAGCCCCAGAAGCGACTCCTTGGCCTACACATTTAGCTATACACGAAGGCCGCCACGTAAGCCAAATGCAGTTTGGTATGACTAAAGCTCTTAAACCCGGAAATTATATTTTTGGAGAAATGTGGAATATCGCAGTTTCCCTTCTTTATCCAGGCATGGCTGGCTTGGAAGGAGATGCCGTTATTATGGAAACTGCCTTAACAAAATCTGGAAGGGGTAGAACAGCTGAGTTTTTAAATTATTATAGGGTAGCATTTGATGAGGGGAATTTTAGAAAGTGGGCTCAGTGGAGATACGGCTCTCAAAGACATTACACTCCGAACTATTATGCTCTAGGCTATCTAACATACGGTGGTATAAGGTGGCATTGGGACAACACTGACCTTATGCAGAGATTCTATAATTTAGCGGCTAGTAAACCATATCGATTTGGCGCCTTAAGTAATGTGGTTACTGAAATAACTGGCAAGAAGCGTAGAGATGCTTTCCAAGATGTTTGTCAAAGTATGCATCAACATTGGGCGGCAGATAGTCTTTCAAGAAGCCCATTTATGCCCGCAGAGCAAATTACTAAGACACCTTCTAAATATACAGAATATACTAGTCTTATTTTTGTTGATGATGAACTCTACGCACATAAAAGGGGTTTTGTTAATACTGGGACTTTGGTAGAAATTTCCCCTTCTGGGGAAGAAAGGACGATTTCAAGATTCTCTTCTCAAATAGGAGCTGTTGATTATTCTGATAATTTAAAACACTTCATCTGGAGCGAACAAATTCCAGATAAAAGATGGTCTTTAAAATCTACTTCACATATTAGGACAAAGCATATTGATAGAACAAAAAAAAGAAATTTAAGGACCAAGGGCCTTTTTTACAATCCTTATGTGAATCAAAAAGATGATAGAGTACTTGTTGCAGAATATTTTCCAGAAGGAGGCTCTGCTGCAACTATTTTAGATGGTAGAATAGGCCTTACTATCAAAAGCTATAAGGCCCCTGACTCCCTACAAGTAACAGAAGTAACTTGGCTAGATAACGACATTTATGCTCTTGCCTTATCTAACAATGGTTTTGGTATTTATCAAGTAAATGAGGATGGCTGGGAAGAAGTACTGCCTCCACTACCCATATCAATGAGAGATATAATCACCCTAGAGGATGAGAAAGAAAAGTTATTTTTTACTTGTGACAGAACAGGAGTTAACGAGTTTTACTCGCTAGACATAAAAAATAAGGATATTCACCAAATAACTAACTCAAAATACGGAGCAACAGAATATGTTTTCGATGATGATGAAGAATATCTTTACTACTCTTCTTTAAGGCCTAAAGGACACCTCA
Organism: uncultured Muribaculaceae bacterium; assembly: GCA_964346015.1. Taxonomy (GTDB): domain Bacteria; phylum Bacteroidota; class Bacteroidia; order Bacteroidales; family UBA932; genus Cryptobacteroides. The sequence goes on from CAYFTA010000149.1 coordinate 1,600, forward strand.
TTTTTAGAACAAAAATTGAGGACCTTTATAACAAAAAGGTAGATATTACAGATTTATATAAATATCCTATTGCAGAAAAACTCACTGAGCAAGAATTGGCATTATCGGAAGAAAAAGAAATACCAAAGCTACTAGAAGATGTTAAGTTTTCTGAACCCCAAAAGTACAGAAAGTTCCCTACTATGTTCAATGTTCACTCTTGGGCTCCCCTTTATGTAAATGTGGATAATATAATGAAAATGTCATATGACTACATATATGATTTGGCTTCTTTAGGCACTACAGGTATTGTTCAAAACCGATTAAGTACGTTTAGGGGAAGCTTCGGCTACTCGGCTCATAAAGATCCAAATGACAGAACGAATTGGAGACATTCTGCTCA
>CAYFTA010000150.1:0-1971 GCA_964346015.1 uncultured Muribaculaceae bacterium
TAAAGTGACGATAGTGATGAGTAATAAACTGTGAAATAGGTCCTTTCTGCATTTTTTATATATTTAATAATTAATAGATTGCGCACATCCTGCGAAATTAAGGAATTTTTCGCTATTTTTGCAAACGTTTGGCTTAAGTTTAGTTAAATCGGTGTAAAAGATATAATTTCTTGTCTAAACACTAGTTGAAGATAAGACAATTTATTTCAGACTAAGCCTGTAAAAAGATACGAAGAAATTAAAGCGAATAATTGTTCTAACATGTTAGATATCAAAACAATAGAAAAATTAGAGAAGATTCAAACACCTTTCTACTACTATGATATGGACTTACTTAGAAAGACAGTAGACATTGTTGCAGATCTCTCTAAGAAATATAATATTCATGTTCATTATGCTATTAAGGCTAATGTGGACGAGAGAATTTTAAAATATATAAGCTCTAAAGGACTTGGAGCAGATTGTGTAAGTGGAAATGAGGTAAAACATGCTATAAAATGTGGATTTGAACCTAAGAACGTTTTCTTTGCTGGTGTTGGAAAAACAGATGAAGAACTATTCGATGCTATGAATATTGGCGTGGGAATATTGGTTTGTGAGTCTTTACAAGAAATTTTTGTAATGAATGAAATGGCTCGTCTTCACAATAAGGTTGTAAATATAGCAGCTCGCATAAATCCTAACATTGACGCACACACTCATAGATATGTAACAACAGGCCTCTATGAAAACAAATTCGGAATTTCAAGTCATGAGTTTGATTCACTTATTGAGCTTATCAAAAAAAGTAAAAATCTTAATTTTGTTGGCTTACATTTCCACATCGGTTCACAAATTACTAGAGTAAATGACGTTTTTAAACTTGAGTGTCTAAGAGTAAATGATATTATAAAATATTTTGAAAGTAAAGGACTGGAGGTTAAGTCAATAGATCTAGGAGGTGGACTTGGAGTAGATTATGAACATCCAGATGAAGAAGCTATACCACCTTTTGAATCATGGTTCCAAACAATACGAGAAAATCTCATTGTAAGAGAAGATCAGACTGTACATATTGAACCAGGTCGTTCTATTGTGGCTCAATGTGGCACTCTAATGACTAGAGTAATATATGTAAAAAGTGGTGAGACAAAGAACTTCTTGATTCTGGATGCTGGTATGAATGATTTAATTAGGCCTGCACTTTATGGAGCTTATCATAAAATCGAGAACCTTTCTGCAAAGGAAAGACCTTTCTTCCCTGATAATCAGGCCTATGATATCGTGGGACCTGTTTGCGAATCTGGAGATACTTGGGGTGCAGGAAGATTCCTCCCACTGAGCGTTAGAGGAGATTTAATGGCAATTAGAAGTTCTGGAGCCTATGGACAGGTGATGTCAAGTCGATATAATTTAAAGGACTATGCTCAAACGGTATATTCCGACAGGCTTGATGATGCGAAGCTCCGTGTTGACCATTTTGAAGATATCGGACACTAATAATGTTCGCGAGTCTGATGGATAGGGGTAATTGATTGGAGTCGCGAACAAGAAGAGGAAAAAATGCCAGACAAAAAATAGTGAATAAAAAATAGTATTAAGAAAATAATAATATGTTTGAAAATTTATCAGAAAGATTAGAGAGATCCTTTAAGCTTCTCAGAGGTGAAGGAAGAATCACAGAAACAAATATATCAGAAGCACTTAAGGATGTTAGAAGGGCTTTGGTTGATGCTGACGTTAGCTATAAAATAGCTAAGCAATTCGTTGATGATGTAAAGGAGAAGGCACTTGGACAAGATGTGCTAACTGCTGTTAAACCTCAACAAATGATTGTTAAAATCGTTCACGATGAGCTTACAGCCCTTATGGGAAGCCAATCTAGTGATATTAACTTAAAAGGTAATCCAGCCATTGTTTTGGTTGCAGGTCTAAATGGTTCTGGTAAAACTACTTTTTCAGCAAAACTAGCATTGAATATAAAAAGCAAAA
>CAYFTA010000151.1:0-1965 GCA_964346015.1 uncultured Muribaculaceae bacterium
AATAAGGTCCGATACCAAAGATATGATATCGGACCACTAATTTACGATAGATTTTCTATCTAACAAAAAAGATTTTAGAATAGGAAACCAATATTCATATAGAATGCTCCCTTACCATCTTGCTTCTTAAAGCAGTGAGCATATTCAAATGCAACGATGAAATTCTCATTCATAATGAATCTAAGTCCTGCACCCGCACTACCGTGGATTGCGCTAAGGCTCTTATTAGTATCTATGAATTTAGTATATAAGTCATTTTTAAAAGGTGCTTCTACAGCAAGTTGTGCTTCGTTCTTATTTGTAAGGTCATAGCCCTTGAAAACACTAATTCCATCGGTAAATCCAGATATAGCAAAGGCTATATTTTGTTTCCAAAGTTTGAAATCAATAAATCTATATCTAACCTCAATGTTATAAAAACCAACGTGCGGAGCTTGCACTCTATTAAGCATTAGACCACGAACTGTACGATATCCACCATAACCATCATTATCCGACTTAGGACCCATATTTGTGTAGAATGGCATCATATACCAAGGAGTATTTTTACCTAAGAAACCTTCGTAGCCAAGACGATATGCAAATACCACTTTCTCTGTTCCAAGTGGTACGTATTGACGCATTGTTGCACTTACTTTATAGTATGGATCAGTTGTTCCAAGCCATTTTGGAGCTAAAATAGTATGAGCTTCTGCCCAAATACCCCTTGTTGGATTGTTTTCCACATTTCTGCTATCATACATTAGCCCTACTCTTACATTAGAATCAAAGGCACCCTTTTTAGAATTAAGTGGTTTAATTATGCCCCAATCCTTATAAAGTCCAAAAAGAGAAAGACTATTATCTTTGTCAAAAGCATTGTCATCTGCGGAATTACCATAGCTAATTGAATATTTTTTTGTTGGCAAGAAATCGTCAATATCTATCCAGCCAAAACTATATCCTGCTTCCCAATAAAAATTCTTTACAATTTCACCAGTAAAATCAAATTTTGCTCTGACCATTTGTCTGTCGTGCCTATAAAATCCTTTTTGGTAAGGCTTCACATTCTCAGGTAATTTATCCCATTTAGCTTGCAACTTTTGTCCTTGCTTCGTTTCAGGATTAGTGTAATAAAATAGATTTGCATGGTCAGGCTCATAGTTGGCTTGATAACCATTAAAACCATAGAAGTCGAGAATATCTTTATAGTATCCGACATTGGCAGAAAGACGTACGCCAGGGAAGATGTCTAATTTATCATATTTCACATCAAATCTTATGCTCCCTCCAGTGTATGCAGAAGCTTCAAAATACCAATAAGAGTCGTAGTTTGGATATTTTTCGCCATTTCCAAAATTATAAATATTTAGAAGAGCGCCGAATTGGAAGCCTTTGTCAGCATCATAGGCTACAACAGGAAGTGGTCCAAAGTTTAGACCAGTTTTAATAATTTCTCCCTTATCATTATATACAACTTCTTTTTTCTTTTTTTCTTTTTTTTCAGCTTTAAATTCTACTGCATTTTCTGCTTCAAAGCCGCCTAAATTATCTGCAAAAACAGGCAGACAAAGTGCAAATGCAACAATAGTAATTAGTGTTTTTTTCATAATTTTAATATTAAAAAAATTATTTAATTTTCTTTTTACTAGTACATTTTTTTATCAGTACGTGGAAGCAAAGGTAGTTAAATTTAAATTCAATTTACACTTTCATCAAGTTTTGGGGTGTAATTATTTATAAAAGCGACTAATTTGTGGCAAAATAAATTTCTTTCTCAATCCTTTTAATCTATTTTTGTAATTGACTTAAGAACATATAGGTTAATGGTATTCTCAGATTTATTCTTTCTTTTTGCATTTTTACCATCATTTGCCCTCTTCTATTTGTTGGCAAGTCTGGTAGATAGGCAAGGAGGTCAAAACAATTATAAGAATTTAGTAATTGTAATATTCTCCCTTATATTCTATGCTTGGGGAGAACCTA
>CAYFTA010000152.1:0-1952 GCA_964346015.1 uncultured Muribaculaceae bacterium
TTTTCGGGAGCCAATGCCGCCCATTGACCACTATCCACATTACCGCGCTCAAAAACCCACAATTATGTTGAAGTGGGCTGGATACGCCTCTGTATAGCACTCTAGCACCTCTTAATCACAAGTTGAAGCTCGTAATGCCGCCCATGACCACTACCCGCATTACCGCGCTCAAAAAAACCACTTCGTGACCAATCAATACTACCACACAACACCAACCCATTAAAGCACCAACCCATCAACCCATCAACCCATCACCCCCAATCAACAGAATGGACACGAAACGGGAGTTTGGGGGTTGAGAGCCGTTTCGTGGCTCGAAAACTGCATTTTTCACTAAAATCTGGACACGAAACCCCTCCCAGAGCCATTTCAGCCGTTTCGTGTCCAATCGCATAAAGCTTTTGCTTCGCAGAATTCGAGTATTCTTGAAATATCATGAGGATTTATTATCTGTTGTAAAATATTTTTCTGTTTTTATAAGGAGTTTCTTTTTCTTATCATTTTTACCCTTTTCTTTACAAAACTATACTGGTTTAATAACCTAAAGCTTGCTGTCTTTCTATAATGACGTACGCAACTAAAATTAGTGTGGCAAAGATAAATTCAAATCGGTGCACGTCAAAAAAGACTGTAGTCACCTAACTTTCAATATTTTCAAAGAACTTTTATAGTTTTTTAGTGGACACTACTGAATCAAATTATAAAATAACAAATAATAAAAACAGTTACAAATATGAAAAGAGTATATCATATATGCCTATCTGGTAACAACGAAATCATATTTCGTGATAATGATGACTATATCTACGGAATTAATTGTCTGTGTCTAGCAACTCACAAAACTAATGCTTCTTTGCTAGCTTATGCTTTTATGTCAAATCATGTTCATATAGGAGTGAGGTGCGAGGAACCTAAAAAGTTAATGCAAATCTTTCGCTACGCTTATGCCAGATATTTCAATAATAAATATGGAAGGGCAGGGAGACTTGGAGAAAAGAATTTCTACCAAATAGAAATAGAGGGAACTTATCATTTTTTAACTGCGATTGCATACATTTTACGAAATCCCCTTCACCATGGAATTGCTGCTACACCTTTTGGCTACAAATACTCATCTATTAATTCTCTTTTCCAAAAAGAATTAGGTAGAGATAGTAATTTAATAATTATGCATGCTAGATTTCAACATATATATTTGCCTGAAAACAATAAACTTCCACCAAATTATATTATGAATTCTGAAGGACTTATGATTCCAGAATCAGTAATAGACATAACTGATGTACAGCATCAATTTTCTAATGCGAGGACTTTTTTGTACTATATGAATCGTCTTTCTGGAGAAAGCTGGGAGAAAGAACAGCTACAAGACAAAACAGACCTGCCACCTATAACATTAGAATCTATAGAAAGAAGCAATTTTGGACAAAGCTTACAAACTATGCTCAACAATGAACATGGCAAAGCAAACTATAATGCTATATCAGATATTGAACTATGTTATGAAATAGATAAAGTTATTCTTCCAAAATTAAACGTTTCTTCTGTCTATAAGCTCTCTCCAGCTAACTATAATAAAGTTGTAAAAGCCCTACAAAAAAAATATCATATTTCTAAGGAGCAATTAAACAGATGCCTTCCCGTTCTTAAATAAATTACAGTTTTATTTTGTTTTTCATCTACTACCACAAAGTAGAAGAGAAAAAGCTTAGTTGAGTTGTACACTGCAAATGGCAATAGAAAATGAAGGCAAGTAGCCAAGAGAGACTTATCAGAAAGCACTTGACGGTGGGACATGCAGGCAACAAATAAAAGAGTCAAGGCAGCGAAGAATGGACACGAAACGGGAGTTTGGGGGTTGAGAGCCGTTTCGTGGCTCGAAAACTGCATTTTTCACTAAAATCTGGACACGAAACCCCTCCCAGAGCCATTTCAGCCGTTTCGTGTCCAAT
>CAYFTA010000153.1:0-1948 GCA_964346015.1 uncultured Muribaculaceae bacterium
TTCTTCTGTATTAAGTTCTTCTGAATTCAACTCTTCATTCAGTTCTTCTGAATTCAACTCCAAATCATCCTTACTCATATCTCAGATTCTTAATATTCATATCCAAATTTTCTTAATTCTTTTTTATTCTCACGCCAGTTATCACCAACTTTTACATAAAGGCGTAAGAAAACTTTTTTCTGGAAGAAATCCTCCATATCAATTCTTGCTTGTGTTCCCACTTTTTTAAGCGAAGAACCCCCTTTACCTATTAGTATGCCTTTTTGGCTATCTCTCATTACATAGATAGTCGCACTAATATCATATCTTTCTTTGCTTTCTATAAACTCCTCAATAACCACCTCACAACTATATGGTACTTCTTCCTCATAATTTATAAAAATTTTTTCTCTGATAATTTCAGATGCAAAAAATCTCAAATTTCTATCGGTAAAAGTGTCTTTATCGTACCAAGCTGGCGAGTATGGAAGTGCGTCAATAATAGCGCTGAAAATGTTTTCAAGATTGAATTTCTCTGTAGCCGATGAAGGAATAATTTTAGCCTTAGGAAGCTTTTCCTTCCACCAGTCCATTAATTTAATAACATCTTCTTGATTGCTTATATCTATTTTGTTTAGCACAAGAATTATTGGACAATCAATTTTTTGCAATTTTTCTATATATTCGGCATTCTTATCTGGCTTTTCTACGACATCAGTAACATATAGAATTATATCTGCATCACCAATAGCAGTATCAACAAAACTTAACATGTTTTGCTGAAGCCTGTACTTTGGTTTTAGAATACCAGGAGTGTCAGAGTAGACAATTTGGTAGTCTTCTCCGTTAACAATTCCCATAATCCTATGTCTTGTGGTTTGAGATTTTGCTGTAACAATTGAAAGCTTTTCTCCCACTAGTGCATTCATAAGAGTAGATTTGCCAACATTTGGGTTACCAATGATGTTGACAAATCCAGATCTATGTTTCTTTTGTTGCGTCATAATCTAGTTATATGCTCCCATCCTAAGAATATTAGTTTCACCTGTTGTGAGCATCCTCCACTCTCCTCTCTTTAGCCCCTTCTTAGTAAGCCCAGCAAAATACACTCTATCTAAAGCCCTAACTTCATAGCCTAAAGCTTCAAAAATTCTTCTAACAATACGATTCTTGCCAGAATGAATTTCTATGCCAATCTTTCTATGGTCATCTTCTTCAATATATTCAAGAGCGTCAACTTTAATTACTCCATCCGAAAGTTCAACTCCTTCCATAATCTTGTCATAATCCTCTTTCTTGAGTTGAGAATCGAGTGAAACTTGATAGATTTTCTTTTTGTCATAAGATGGGTGAGTAAGTTTTTCTGCAATTTCACCATCATTTGTGAACATAAGAACCCCTGTCGTATTTTTATCCAATCTTCCAACAGGGAAAACTCTTGATTTACATTTTTTTAGCAAATCCATAACTGTTTTTTCAGCATTGGGGTCACTTGTAGTAGTTACATAACCTTTAGGCTTATTCATAACAATGTAAACCTTTTCCTCTCCTTTCAACCTTTCGCCATTAAATCTAACATCATCAGTTACACTATTAATCTTTGTACCCAGCTCAGTTACAACTTCACCATTGACAGTTACAACTCCTGCTAAAATTAAGTCATCAGCTTCTCTTCTAGAACATATACCAGAGTTGGCAATGAATTTATTAAGCCTTACTTCTTCTTTAATTGGAGGCAATACAAAATCATTATCAGAATTACGATAATCTTCTACTAATGGCCTTCTATTAATCATTTTACCAATTCCACTTTCATCTTCATGTTTGAAATGGGTAAAGTCTTGATTACCATAAGATCTCTTATCAAACTTCCTGCTAACAGTTCCTCTTCCTCCAAAAGATCTTCTAGGTCTGTCACCATAGGTTCTACCTTCTGAATCACCTATTCTAGATCTTCTAGGTCTGTCAC
>CAYFTA010000154.1:0-1911 GCA_964346015.1 uncultured Muribaculaceae bacterium
GTCATATGGGTACATTTATTTATTGAAGCCCAATTTGTAACAGCAAGTGGCACAGCTATATACTCGCCCCAGCCACCCTCGTTAGTAGGATCGCCTTCCCATTTTGAAGTCTTGTCTGCTGTTCCGTGGACCTCCATCAATGGCATTGTGCCTTTAGGTTTGAGGTCTAACATCCAGGTCAATGTTAAGCCTGCAATCGGTGCAACAGCTTTGTATTTACCTGGGCGCTCATAAGCTAACATATAACACATCTCGCCACCATTTGACATACCTGTACAAAAAACATTTTCCTTACTAAGCTTATATTTTTTCTGGAGAGTCTTTACTAGTTTATCCAAAAATTTAATATCACAAACCTTCATATTTTCCTGCGAAGGATAACCAACATTCCACGATCTTTTACCCTTACTATCTGTTGCTGAACCCTCTGGATAACACAGAGCAAAGCCATTTTTCTCTGCCACTGGTATCATACTAGGGCAATAATCTTTTGCCTTTCCACCATATCCATGTAAAAGTAGAACTAGTGGAGCATCTTCCTTCATATTGTCTGGAAGATATAGGTAATAGATTCTTTCAAGTCCCTGATTTTTAATGGTAAACTTCTGTGGTTCTTTCTGGGCAAAAACAGAAATATTAAAGAAAAAAGAAAGAATTAAAACTGTAAAAATTGTGCGTTTCATATTGGTAATTTAAGTGTTAATTTGTTACAACATTTTTTATAAAGTATCAATAAATAGCATAGTTAAAAACCCTAAAAGCAAGGCGTAAGTCGCAGGTTTATGGTGACCGTGAGAGTGTGTCTCTGGTATCATCTCATCGCTAACTATATAGAGCATCGAACCGCCAGCAAATGCTAGCATAATAGGTAAAAAAGCCTGTGAAATTGCTCCCAGACCATAGCCAACCCAAAGTCCTATGATTTCCAGCAAGCCTATCCCAAAAGCTATGAGCAAAGTACGAAGTTTACTAACACCTGCCAACAATAATGGAACTATAATAACTAGGGCTTCGGGAACATTCTGGATAGAAAGAGCAAAAGATAAAAAAAGTCCATCCGAAACATCGCCAGTATTAAAGCTAACACCTGCAGCAAGTCCTTCTGGAAACTTGTGGATTGCAATTGCTAAAACAAAAAGCAAAACTCTATTTAAATTGGCATTTGTACGGTGTTCTTCTTGGTCAAGTCCAGTAATATGATGCATATGGGGAGTTACATGGTCCAAAAGATTAAGAAACATAGCTCCCAAAATGACTCCTACAGGAACCATCCACCATCCCCCTTCTGGAGCTAGTTCTGAAGCAGGAAGAATCAACCCAATAGTTGCAGCAGCCAACATCAAACCCGCACAATAGCCCATAATAGTATCAGTCCAACTATGCGGTAACTCCTTTACTGCAAACCCAATAAGGGCCCCAAGTATAGTAGAACCCGCAAGAGCAATAGCACTTATCCAAATTTCTGTCATAATTGTTTATAATAATCTACTTCTTAAGATTGTTCTACTCTCATTGTAAAATTTATTCCTTTAATCTGCTCAAAAACACAATAATTTAGGCATCTTATTTTAAGGACTAGATGCAAAGTTAGTATTTTTATCGACAAATATTTTGTCATTTAATAAAACATTCTTACATTTGCAGTCCCCAAATAAGAGATGGGCTTGAAATACTGAGATGTGGTGTAATGGTAGCACTACAGATTCTGGCTCTGTCAGTGAGGGTTCGAATCCTTCCATCTCAACAAATCACTGACAAAATCATGGCGAGGTAGCTCAGATGGTTAGAGCGCATGATTCATAATCATGAGGTCCCGAGTTCAATTCTCGGCCTCGCTACAAAATAAGCACTTATCGGTTGATAAGTGCTTATTTTGTAGCTGCAACCATCTTAACCTCTGTCGCTACGCGA
>CAYFTA010000155.1:0-1889 GCA_964346015.1 uncultured Muribaculaceae bacterium
ACAACAACAATTCTGATTGGAATTCTTTAGTTTTGGGTGTAGCTAGCTAAGGGAAGATTACACTTACACTGTACTAAAAAGGGGAAGCCTACATTAAGAACCTATCGCAAAAGGAAGTAGCTTTAAGTGTAGGTATTCCGCAAGGGCAGTATTCTCGCATTGAAAATGGTAAAGTTGAGCCAACTATTTCAACCCTTGAAAAGTTTGCCAAAGTGTTTGAAGTATCTATTTCCGAACTTTTCAAAAGCAACAAGCTCGAAGAACAGTTAAACCTGCCTTTGATGGAAAAAATTAAAATGATGGACAAGCTCGACACCGATGAGAAGAATGCCCTATTGAAAATTATTGATGCAATGATTTCCAAGAAAATCCTAAAAGATAATCTGGCTAATTTGGCAGCTCATTAAACAGCATAAAGCCCGGATTTACCGGGCTTTATTACTACAGTTATAACGTAATCTTAAATTACAATCTAATTTTGCCTCTAGGCAATGGCAGTTAAAAACTGCCAGTTAGGATTCGACGTAATTACAAATTACGCCGAGCACAAGGGCAAACTACGGCGAGCTGGGGGGGGCGAACCGGGGAACAACTATTTCTCAGAAATAGAAAAATTCTGTGTCACTAAAGTTGTGAAATTAAACTTCATCTGTTTCTTATCCTTCACTCCAATATTGATTATTAAGGTAGCAGACGGAGTTAGAGTTGTCGTATCGCCTTTTTTCTTTATTTCATCTAACTTTCCTACATGAACCATTTCTAATATCTTATCAGGAACATCTAACACGATTAAAGAATCAACACATACTTTGTTTTCTTTTATACTTCTTTTAGCTATGTACCTTTCTACTGATTTATCACTAGATTTATAAATTGTACAATAATAACCTACGCCTACTCCATCAGAAAAATACTCCATGAAAACAATAGTATCATTCTCTAACAAATTAGATGGCAACTTTTCTAACAATAAACTTCTGGATTTCTCAAATTCTTTTTTATTAAGAAATTTAACAGAAGATGTTTTCTCCAATTCCTTTCTGATTTTTTGCAATTCACCTGCATCACATTGAAAAGACGAAAAAACCAAAAATAAACACAACATGAATCTTGTTTGCATAGCGATTGTAATCTATCTTAAACTTGGCACTCTTATTATTGGTGTTAATAATCTCGGTGTAGAACGATATGTTGTCCCATTAAATTTATTAACTCTTGTCCCAGAGATTAGAATCCTTGAGTCTTCCCATCCTCCTGCACCCTGCCTAACATAGTGTGAACGAAGCGGTAAACTTTCATCGGCTCGCATAAGATTTTCCATATGAGTTGCATATATTTCAGACCGTGGAATAGGCTTTCCGGTGTCAGGATTTGTTAACCACAATGCGCCAGCTTGCGATGCCCCATTTACTATAACATCCTTCCTGTGAGACAATTCATGTCCAATATCTAACCAGAATGGACTTGTTTGAATTCCATTCTCTGTTGGTATTGCACTTCCTTCAAATGTTGAACTTAAATAAACACTTCCTGTTGCAGAGCCACTAATATCAGCAGAATTTTCCACTCCTGAAAAAATGGTGGCATTATTGTCATCATTGGCAAAAAAGCTTAGAAGTTCATTTCCGGTAACATTCTTATTTAATCGATTCAAGCCATCAAGCACTCCTTCTAAGAAACTACCGCTCTCAGCAGTGTATGCTGTATATCGTCCTGCATGTTGCCCCTGTGTTTGGTATTGTTCCCATTGCCCATCATTATACCTATAACTACCCGTACTGTCACTATATTGTATCCACATTCCAGTCGGATCAATATACTTCAATGGATTATTTGCAACATAAGCATATGAACTTAGCGAATAATACATTTCGGACAAAGGATCTTGC
>CAYFTA010000156.1:0-1868 GCA_964346015.1 uncultured Muribaculaceae bacterium
TAAAAATATAAAACTATGAAGATTAAACCATTAGCAGACAGAGTATTAGTTGAGCCTAAAGAGGCCGAAACTAAAACAGCTTCAGGACTTTACATTCCTGACACAGCAAAAGAAAAACCACAACAAGGTGTAGTAAAAGCCACTGGTCCTGGTAAGAAGGATGAGGATATGGAAGTGAAAGTGGGCGACCATGTACTTTATGGAAAATATGCTGGAACAGAAGTTACTTTAGATGGCGTAACTTACCTTATCATGAAACAGTCAGACATTTTGGCAATTCTTTAATTAGTAGAAATTTAAAAATAGATACATATGGCAAAAGATATTAAATTTAATACGGAAGCACGCTCTCTTATGAGAGATGGTGCAGAGGCACTAACAAATGCAGTAAAAGTTACACTAGGGCCTAAGGGTCGCAATGTGGTAATTGACAAGAAGTTTGGAGCTCCACAAATTACAAAGGACGGAGTTACCGTGGCAAAAGAGATTGAACTTGAAAATCGCTTTGAAAACATGGGTGCTCAAATGGTAAAAGAGGTGGCTTCAAAGACTAATGAGCAAGCTGGTGATGGTACGACTACAGCTACTGTACTAGCTAATGCAATTATCAATGTTGGATTAAAGAATGTAGCTGCTGGCGCAAATCCAATGGACTTAAAACGTGGTATTGACAAGGCAGTTGCTTCTGTTGTTGAAAGTTTAAGAGCTCAGAGCCAAGAAGTTGGTGAAGACTATGCTAAGATTGAGCAAGTTGGTACTATTTCGGCAAATAACGATAGCAACATTGGCAAACTCATTGCAGACGCAATGTCTAAGGTAAAGAAAGATGGTGTTATCACTGTTGAAGAAGCTAAGGGTACTGATACAGAAGTTAAGGTTGTTGAAGGAATGCAATTCGACAGGGGTTATATCTCTCCTTATTTTATGACAAATGGAGATAAGATGGAAGCAGTTCTAGATACTCCTTATGTTCTTATTACAGATAAGAAAATCTCTACAATGAAAGATCTTCTTCCTATCCTAGAGCCTATTGCTCGTGAAGGCAAGTCTTTATTAATCATAGCAGAAGATGTAGATGGAGAAGCTCTTACAACATTAGTAGTTAATAAATTACGTGGTACTCTAAAGATAGCTGCTGTTAAGGCTCCTGGTTTTGGAGATCGTCGTAAAGAAATGCTTCAAGATATCGCCATCCTAACAGGTGGAACAGTTATCTCGGAAGAAAGAGGCTACACTCTTGAGAACACCTCTGTTGAAATGCTTGGAAAGGCAGAAAAGGTGGTTGTAAATAAGGACAATACAGTTGTAGTTGATGGCGCTGGTTCAGCAGAGGCAATTGCAGAACGTGCTGACCTTATCAGAAAGCAAATTGAAACTACTACTTCAGACTATGACAAAGAGAAGTTACTTGAGCGTCTTGGTAAGTTAGCAGGTGGTGTTGCAGTTTTATACGTTGGAGCAGCCACTGAGGTAGAGATGAAGGAGAAGAAGGACAGAGTAGAAGATGCATTGAGCGCAACTCGTGCAGCTGTTGAAGAAGGTATTGTTCCAGGTGGTGGAGTTGCATATATCCGTGCAGCTGAGAAACTTTGCAAGTTAAAAGGTGCTAATGAAGATGAAAATACTGGTATCAAAATCGTAGCTCGAGCTATTGAGGAGCCACTTCGTCAGATTGCAGAAAATGCAGGAGTTGAAGGAAGCGTTATCATCCAGAAAATTCGCGAAGGTAAGGGCGACTTCGGTTACAACGCACATACAGAAGAATATGTACATATGTTTGAGGCAGGTGTGATCGACCCAACAAAAGTTGCTCGTGTCGCACTCGAAAATGCAGCCTCTGTAGCAGGAATGTTCCTAACAACAGAATG
>CAYFTA010000157.1:0-1863 GCA_964346015.1 uncultured Muribaculaceae bacterium
GAAAAAATTGTATATTCACAAGATTAAAAATGTTCTTGGTTCTGACGGAAAAGCTATATAATTTTCCATAAAATATTAAAGAACGCTCTTGTCTAAATGATTAGAGCGTTTTTTTGTTTAACAAATTTACATAATCGTTAGAAAATACTACATTTGCAGGTCATCGAAAAAATATATTATGAGAAAGATTCTTTTTACATTATTGTCAATGACATTAATGTAAGCATCCGACCAACCACGTGATGACATGACATAATGAGCAAATGACAGCAACTTCTTAGGGTTTGCTGTCATTTGTGTGTTATCACGCTAAAGTTGCCGTTATTTCCCGATATTTTCTGTTAGTTGCAGAGATTTTTTATTAACGGCGTGGTTTTTTGCTTATCTTATTTTTTGTTCCAAAAAGGTCGTTGTAATCTTCAATTGTTCTTTGAATTACATCTTTAGCAACATCGGAGCCATAAATACTTACGAATTGCATTCTTAAACGATTCTCACCAGGGATGTCTTTATAGGTAGTAAAATAATGAATCAAACGACGTACAATATCCACAGGTAATTGTTCTATATCTTTTATATCACCATATACTGCATCATCATGAAGTACAGCTATGATTTTATCATCTGCTTGATTATTATCTAGTAGTCTTAAACCACCTATAGGATGTGCTCTTACAATAATATCACCATGGGTAACATCTTTTTCAGTAAGAATGCAAATATCAAGTGGGTCACCATCTCCTTTTACATCCTTTCTTGCTAGAGCTTTATTTGTAAGTTCAGCCATTTTAGTACCACAATAGGTTTTAGGAAGAAAACCATAGAGCGAAGGCACTATATTAGAGAATTTTTGTGGTCGGTCAAGCGAAAGATAACCTGAAACCTTATCCACTTCATATTTAACAGTATCTGTAGGTACTATTTCAATAAATGCTCTTACTTCATCTGGACATTTATCTCCAAGGCTTATCCCATGCCATGGGTGAGCTTTATGAGTTTTTCGTATATCCATAGTTTATTTATTTTAGATTTTGAACTCCCAAAGTTAATAATTTTCTCCGACAATCAGTATGCAATACTAACTAATTCCATTCTAAGTCCTATTGACTTTAATTACATTTCTTAAATTTCTAAGCATTGAAATTATCTTATCTAATTCAAGATTATTTGATACGGCAATTTTCATATTTATATCGAAAGTTCCATTTCTTTCATTTTCCGATACATTAAACTGACGGATTGATGCCCTATAAGAATTGACAATATCCATAATTTCATTAATTACAGAAGGTTCATGGGCAGTACTAATTCTCAATCCTGTTTGGAAAGTGCTACTGCTAGGAGCCTCACTCCATTTCACCTTTTGGATCCTATATGGATACATTTCAAATAGTCTTGCAGCATTAGGACAAGAAATTCTATGAATTTTTACTCCTTCTTTAATTGTTACAAAACCAAAAACATCATCTCCATAGACAGGATTACAACATTTAGCCATTTTGTAATCAAGATCACGGATGTTCTTAGCATCAATTACAAGTATATCATCAGAAGTTTTTCTGCTAATTAGGCCTTTTACTGGTCTTTCTATTGGGTCAAAACCTTCGCTAGCTTGGGCATTATATTCGACTATATAGTTTTTTATATCAGCAACCTCAATCAACCCCTCACCAATTGCCGCATAAAAGCTATTTATTGTTTTATATTGCCATTTTTTCAGCAAGCTGTTTAACATCTCATCGCTAAGTTCTAGCTTCCAATTTTTTAATCGACGAGTTAATATTTCTTTACCTGCAGTGGCCTTTTGAAACTCTGCTTCATTGAGTTTTTGTTTAATTCTACTACGAGCTTTGCTACTTACAA
>CAYFTA010000158.1:0-1861 GCA_964346015.1 uncultured Muribaculaceae bacterium
ACTATTTAAGTATATATCCCATTTTTCCAACTGTCCTAAAGCACAAGTAGAACAACTATTGGAATCTACATACCAAACAAAGTTGAAATTTCCATATTTATAAGTTGGGCTCTGGCCAATTGATTTGATAATTAGTAAGCTATCCAAATTCATTTGAATTTTGTTTGAATAAAGCTCTTTTATGATTTTCATTCTATTCTTATCAGCATCATTATTGCAAGCACAGAGCAAAAGCACCGATAGAATCAACAAGTATAATTTAATATTTTTCATTCCATTGTAAAATAATAAAATAATTGTGAGCACCTACTTAACATTAAAAATGAAGGTAATACTCAATAATAAGATTTGAATCCTCCTCTTTATCACCTACTCGTATAACCTTTTTTTGTTCTTCGACATACTTCATCTCGAAATCTTTGCTATAAGCATATCCCAAACATGAATGCTTAGAAATCCATTTTGGGTAATCACCAATAATTATTCCATCAGACAACAGCTTCTTAGTATTTATATCTATAACACAAACTCGCATCAACATATCATAAGAATAGATAATGGCAAGCCTATCTTGTTGTAGTTCCATATTAAAAACAGAAACCGAAGAATGTTCTATAATGTCATCTATCTCAACCATTACATCATTCTTGCGCATTCTCTCAATTGTTTTAATTTGTTTGGGATAAGAATAAGTTAATATTGGGACTAATTCATCATCTTCTATTTCATAAATAGTATTATCATATTCCATTACTGCAAACAATTTATCTCCCGCCTTATAGAAAATCGGTGACAACCCATAGATATAAGCGGGAAATGTTTCTCCTTTGAGCATTACGTCTAATCCTTGATCTGCGACTTTTACAATTTGCCTTTTGTCTGAATAGCAATATATATTACCTTTAAAAGCACATACAGACACACAGGACAAACTCAATTCTTTCACGTATTTCAAATTGAAGGATAAATCATAAACCATCAACTTAGACCCAGCACAAAGTGTTACTAATGTTTCATTCGTCTCATCTATACTGTAATCTAATATCTTCGTATATTCTTCCTTAGAATGTCCAAGTCGACGTAGTACAGCACATATTTCCCCACTTTCTTTACACTTGATAATTGCGTCTTTTTGCTGACTTAGCACATAATAACATTTCTGTGCCTTTACTATTTTTTTAGCATCTCCTAAAACGATAGAATCCTCACAGAGAGAAACTGTTTTGATAGAATCAACATAATCTGAGAAAGATATGTTTTTAGCAGAATCACCTATCTGACAATCTACCTTGTTTGTGTCTTTACAACTGGATATTAACAGCAAAAAAGAAACAATCAAAAGAGAATTAAGTTGCTTAACATTTAATATTGAAATCATATTCATAGTCTAAAGAAATATAAAATAAATCGTGATATTATTAATTATCTGTAGGAGCAGGTAATTCCTGCCCTACGGATAGAAAAAAACTATAAATTCATATCAGTGTTAATTAATGAATGAATTTTGATTGTAAACATTGACAATTACAGTCAGAACCACATCTAACTTTAGGCTGACTTCCGTCATTCTGGGCGTAAATTGTAGTTAGATTTGTTGCATCAACTGTTGCACCGAGAGTAATGCTTGGGAACCAATTCTTAAGTTTGGTTACCGAAACTTCTGTTGATGCTGTAATAGAACATTGTTCTTTTGTAATCATACAATCCCATCCACCTTCAGCTAATGCTAAAACATTTTCTGAAAAAAGTAAATTGTCATCGTTCATGTTCGAAGCCATATACGAGCCATAAGCTTTGTACGAGCCAAGACCTACAGTCGCAATAGCTGCAACAGCAAAGAATGCTTTGATAAAATTCTTTT
>CAYFTA010000159.1:0-1838 GCA_964346015.1 uncultured Muribaculaceae bacterium
TTAATTAATAACACAACGCAATTTAATACAAAGTTAATTATGACACACCAAGAAATTGATAAATCGTATGCCCAAAGCTTACCAGATATACTAAAACTAATTGAATATATAATTGAAGTTTATGGAAATGATATTTATTTGGATAAGGACAAGCTCTCCCATTTAATTTTGGAGTTAGCCACATTTGATGAGGCAGAAGTTAACACCTATCGTGAAGCAATCATTAAGCATAATATATCGGTAGAGATTTATAAAAGCGTCTCTTATGAAATTGAACATAGTGCTTCCTTTGTAAATAGTCATATAACTTCTATAATTGAATTGAGTAAGATAACGGAAACTTTTTCAGAAGAAAAATCAAGAGAAATCATTAAGAACTTAACCAAGCCACTTGCTCTTAATACGACACTAGGATATACATTGGATCAGGAGCATTCCTCCTTAATTAGGGTACTATATAGTCTTAATGGGAAGCGACTTGAACGCGTTAGTAGCGGATATGGCAATCATCTTGCAATAAAGGAGGGTACCGAAGTAATATGCAATGAAGCATTTTTTAGTGCATATGATTTAGGGATGATTGAAATTCCTGCTTCGTTAACAAAGATAGGCAGAAGACCTTTCAAAGATGCAAGAAGTATCCATAGGATATACGTGTCGCCACAAAATAATAGATTTATTTCCGTTGATGGTGTTTTAATCGATAAAATATCAAACGAGTTGATTGCAAGTTTTCCATTACACTATAAAACACACTATAAAATCCCTGATAATATTGTAACAATCAATGAAGCTGCATTTTATTTAAATGAAAATCTCAAGTATCTAAGCATTCCCGAGTCTGTAGCACATATTGGAATTGATGCCTTTACATGGTGTACCAATCTCAAGTATGTCGAATTATCGCCATCCAACCCTAATTATTCATTTAAAGATGGAGCTATCTACTCCAAAGATTTTAAAAAATTGCTTCATGTTATTCCAGGTTATGATATAAAGGTTTTCGAAATTCCTGATACAGTAACTTATATCGGTGCGACAGCCTTTTCTACCTGCAAAAATATAAAGAAGATCAATATTCCTGAATCTGTCGTAGAAATAGGAGACAGAGCGTTTTCGTCATCAGGAATACAAGAGATAGAGATACCAGGCTCAGTGACAACTATAGGAAAACACTTGTTTAACGGAGCGGTGTGGTTGCAAAAAGTGAAGCTTCCCAATACAATAAAAACTATTCCTGATTTTATGTTTTATAATTGTAATTCTCTAAAAGAGATTGACATTCCCGATTCAGTGGAAATAATTGATTTTTGTGCATTTGATTATTGTGAGAACCTAGAAAAAGTCAATCTATCTAAATCTCTCAAAATAATTGGAATTAGTGCTTTCGACTGCTGTTTTTCATTAAGTCATATTGACCTACCCCCCTCTCTTGAATATATAGATATGCGTGCATTCGGTAGTTGTCCATTGACATATGTGCGCATTTCTAAAAACACAATATTTAATGGAGGAATATCAGGTATTTACTTAGATGACGAAAACCTAGAAATAGTTTATTATTAGTCAGTAAGAATAAACTATTAGCACCAAGGGGCATACTCAATAGATAGTGTGCCCCTGTGCCAATAGAGTTATTGTAGAATTAGGTTTTTCTTGCTTTCTCGTTCTATTGATTCCCCCATATTTTCCTGTAAATCAATCACCTTTTTCAAAGTTGCAATATTTCCTTTATAATATACATCATTCGTTCTAATTCCCAATTTAGTAGATGTCTCATTATCCCTGTGAAGTAGAGATAATATATTAGCATGATATCTTTTCTCTATATGGTACAC
>CAYFTA010000160.1:0-1829 GCA_964346015.1 uncultured Muribaculaceae bacterium
CTATCACTTCCCATTCCTTCAATAATAGCACGACGATTTTGAAGATCTGACATACAAGCTCCCATATAATCAGAAGGAGTCATAACAAATACATTATAAATTGGCTCCATAATCTTCGGCCCTGCATTACGGAAAGCTTCTTTGAAAGCATTACGGGCTGCGAGAACGAAAGAAATTTCATTTGAGTCTACTGGGTGCATCTTACCATCATAAACATAAACTCTAATATCACGTGCTAACGAACCTGTTAGAGGACCTTCGTTCATCTTATCGTTAATACCCTTTAAGATAGCTGGTAAGAAACGAGCATCAATAGCACCTCCCACGATACAGTTGTGGAACTCTAGTTTACCACCCCAAGGAAGATCATAGCTCTCTGAGCCCCTAATATTAAGAACCATTTCACCGCCACCAACTTTAAATCTATTTCCTGGATCCACTCCTTCTACATAAGGAACTACAAGTAAGTGAACCTCTCCAAATTGGCCTGCACCACCAGATTGTTTTTTATGACGATAGGATGCTGTCGCAAGTTTTGTAATTGTCTCACGATAAGAGATTCTTGGAGCGAACATATCAACTTCAATCTTATTTTCATTTTGAAGTCTCCACTTCATAATATTGATGTGTTGCTCTCCTTGGCCTTGTACTATAGTTTGCTTTAGTTCTTTAGAATATTCAACGATTAGTGTTGGATCTTCTGCAGACATCTTATTCATAGCCTCATTAAGCTTCTCTTCATCCTTTTGACTTTTAGCCTTTATAGCTGTACGATATTTTGATTTAGGGAATTTAATAGGCAGGTATGAAATATCTGCTCCTGGCTCACAAAGAGTTTCATTGGCTTCAGCGTCACGAAGCTTAACAGTACAACCAATGTCGCCTGCATTTAAACTTGTTACTTTTATTTTTTTCTTACCTGCTACGGCATAAATTGCTGAAATTCTTTCTTTATCTCGAGTGTCTGGATTCTCAAGGTCTGCACCTTCAGTAAGCTCTCCTGACATTACTTTGAAATAAGCTACTTCACCAAGATGTGGTTCTACCGCTGTCTTATATATAAAGAGTGACGTTGGAGCATCTTGCTTACATTCTACTTCCTTGCCATCTTTAGTGCGACCTATTCTCTCTGCTGGAGATGCAGCAACATTTATAGTAAACTCCATCAATCTCTTTACTCCAATATTTTTTCTTGCAGATAAACAGAAAACAGGATAAACATCACCTTGACGAATACCAATTCCTAAGCCCTTGCGAATCTCTTCTTCATTGAGCTCTCCCACCTCAAAATATTTCTCCATCAAAGTGTCATCATATTCAGCTGCTCGTTCAATAAGTGCTTCTCTAAGCTCTTCTGCACGATCTTGATGTTCTGCAGGGATTTCTTCCTCAACGCGAGTTCCATTATCATCTGTAAAATGATAATATTTCATTTTTAGTATATCCACAAAACCATCAAAGCCAGCACCCACATTTGTTGGGAACTGAACAACAACAGGCCTGTTGCCAAAAGCCTCTTTCATTGACTCAAGAGTTCTTTCCCAGTTTGCTTGCTCGCCATCTAGTTGATTTACAGCAACAATGAGAGGAACTTCGTAATCACGAGCATAGCGACGGAAAATCTGAGTTCCCACCTCAACCCCTTGCTGTGAGTTAACTAGCAAAATGCCTGTGTCACAAACCTTAAATGCAGAAATTGCTCCACCCACGAAGTCATCAGCACCAGGTGTGTCTATAATATTAAACTTTGTATTCATGAACTCTGCAAATAGCGGAGTTGCATAAATTGATCTTTGATTAATTTGCTCTATCTCGGCATTGTCAGAAAC
>CAYFTA010000161.1:0-1816 GCA_964346015.1 uncultured Muribaculaceae bacterium
TAATCTTCACCTTCGCTTGCTTGATTAAATAGAGCATCTAAAATTGTAGTTAGAGAAACGTCTTTTGGGGATTTAAAATTAATCTCTTTTGTATCAAATTTTGGATGGCCTATTGGATAATATGCGACATCTTGTAAAAGTAATTGTCCGTCTACATAGTCATAATCAATATCCCTGATTTGAAGTAAGACCCCTGGAATTTCAGAAAAGAGAATTTGAGTTTTACTACTTTGTGGAAAAGAAGAAGTAAGTCCACTTAATTCAATATTGAGTCCACAATCCATTCTTTGTATAGCCCTTGCTAAACCACCCTCTCCCACTTCTACTCCTGCTAATAATATTCTATCTTCAACCAATTCCCTAATAACTTCATAGCAATCAACAAAATATTCAGGATGTTGAAGTTGAGGTGCAGTTCCACCTTTTTTATCATATTCTTGAGATAAAAGCGAACCTCCTAATCTAGGCTCACAAGTGTCAAATGGTATATATAATAACCAAGTATAGCCTTCGTCAACAGCGATTTCTGGGCAAGCCCTCTTTCCATCTGTCCATGCGTTTATTTCGTAAGGTATTTCTTTGAAATGCAAATCTTCAGAATTACCATCGCAGATTTCTTTATTTAGTTCAGCCTCAATTTCAATTTCACAATTATCAGCAATATTACATTTTATATCACTTATTTTCACATCTAAATCATAGACATAGTCCCCGAAAGCAGAGAAAGACTTATAGAGAGCTGCCATATTACCAAGATTCTTTTCATTCCATGTCCATTTTGCCCTCAAACAAAGATTGGCAAGCTTAAAAGAGCCATTAATCCAAATCTTTTGTATCAAAGCATTGGCTATTTTTTGTTTTGTATGGAAATCTGCAAAACTGGTTGAAAGTTTTTTTATGTTTGGGAGTTTTTGAAAATAAACAGAAATATCTTCATCTAAAAAAGTCATAGAACGAGGTGATGGATCAATGGATTCATCAACTATGCTATTCTGAGGCGCTTTTATACCTAGTTTTTGTCTCAGCTCTTGTATCATTGAATTTTCTAGGAGTTCAAAAGCAGTTGCCTCTTGTGCTACACCATCAATGATGTATTTCGAATGTAAAAATTTCTCGCTTATCCTCATATAATTGCTATATAACTCGGTAAATTTAAGTATTTTTGCGTTCAGTTCAAATTCTTTAGTTTAGATGAAGGAGAAATTTAGCGAAGAAGCTTATCAGAAAATGTTAGAAAATCTATTTAATAGGTTTCCTTCTTTTCAAAAAGAAGGAACTATTGCTTATAAACCTGGCATTGATAGAATGGTGTTTTTTGATAAACTTGTTGGGGAGCCACATAAAAGTTATAAGATAATACATATTGCTGGAACTAATGGTAAAGGTTCAGTATCCAATATTCTAGCATCAGTTCTGGCAGCATCTAGCTATAAAGTTGGACTTTATACATCTCCTCATATTTTGGATTTTCGTGAAAGAATGCGAGTGAAGGATAATGAAAGTCTAAAATTAATCTCCCGTCATGAAGTTTGGGATTTTGTGCAGACTTGGTCAAATACTTTTGATCATTTAGATCTTTCTTTTTTTGAGATAACCACAATGATGGCGCTAGATTGGTTTTCCAAAATGGAAGTAGATGTAGTGGTACTCGAAACTGGTTTGGGTGGACGTCTTGACAGTACAAATATTGTAAACCCTGTTTTAAGTATAATAACTAATATCGGTTTAGACCATTGCAATTTTCTGGGAGAGACTCTAGCCGAAATAGCATTTGAAAAGGCAGGTATTATTAAGCCTTTAATACCAGTTGTTGTGG
>CAYFTA010000162.1:0-1796 GCA_964346015.1 uncultured Muribaculaceae bacterium
ATACTTCTACCTGGAGCAATACAAGACACCACTTATATAGGGGTGTGCTTCCTAGGGGGAACACTGTGACAGATACTGATGAAGCTCTTAATTTTGAAATTAGAGTTACAGATCATCTTGGAAATGTGTATATTTGTAATACTTTACAAAGAACACTTTGAAACAAATGATATATGAGACTAATTATTAAAGACACTAACGAACTTGCTGGTAAATGGGCAGCAAACTACATTGTTGAGAAAATTCTTAAACATCAAGTTAAGAGTGACAAGCCTTTCGTATTGGGACTTCCTACGGGCTCAACTCCGCTTAGTACTTACAAGGAGTTAATCGCTCTTCACAAAGCTGGAAAGGTATCATTCAAGAATGTTATCACATTTAATATGGATGAATATGTAAACCTTCCAAAAGAGCATCCAGAAAGCTATTACTCTTTTATGTGGAAGAACTTTTTTAATCATGTAGATATCAAACCTGAGAATATAAATCTTCTCGACGGTAATGCTCCTGACCCAGAAGCAGAGTGCGAAAGATATGAAAAGAAAATTCTTGAAGTTGGTGGTATTGACCTCTTCATGGGTGGAGTTGGCGAGAATGGACATCTTGCTTTCAACGAGCCTTATACTTCACTAAACTCTCGCACACACGTTCAAACGTTAACTCACGACACTTTAGTCGTTAACTCTCGTTTCTTTGATAATGACATCAATAAAGTTCCTAAGCAAGCACTTTCAGTAGGTATTGCTACGGTTTTAAGTGCTAAAGAGGTTCTAATCCTTGCACTAGGACCTAAAAAAGCAAAAGCTGTTAAGCATTGCGTAGAAGGCACTTACAATCACGTATGGCCTATCTCAGCTCTACAAATCCACCCAAAAGGAATTATGGTTTGTGACGATGCTGCAGCTACGGAGCTAAAAGTATCAACCTACCGCTACTTCCTAGAGGCAGAAAAGTAATCGCCTCTACTATATAATATACGCTCGCGACTGTCAAAATTTGATTTGACAGTCGCGAGCATATTTTTACGGTATATTAGTGCTGATGCTTGATTTCTATTTTCTTAATTCTTTGAGCTCTGCGCGGCTTAATGGGAGCCCGATGAAGTTGGTTGGATAGTCAGTTTCGATGATATCTGGGAACGACATTAGATCGTGGAGGTAGCCGACTGTTCTATCTTGTTCGTTTTTAAGTTTATCTGTTGAGCCTGCAATAGATGTCATTGTCATAACACCTTTTTCGTGGAGGGTCTTGTAGATATCCTTCATTCTAGGGTCAACATAAAGTCTTATATAAGCCATAATGTAGTTCCACGGAATTGGAGATTTATCGTATGCCTCAAAATGTTCAGGCTTACTGATTTCCACGCAAAACATCACATTACGAAGACCTTTATTCCAATAGAACTCTGCTTCTTCAATAGAGCGAACACTCAACATAATATTATTATACATTGACCAATCTCCGCCTGGGAGAAGTTGCTCAGCATAATATTCCATTGCTCCAAGCTTTTCTTCTTGAGATACACCCTTTGTATTAATGTATTTATTATCAAAGTTGAATACACATTTGTCCTTACCCCATTCCAATAAGTCTTTTAGCTTTTGGATTTTATAAGGAGTTACTTCTTTTTTACGATCCACAAGATTAAATTGTTGCAACTCTTCATAGGTATAATCTGAAACCTTTCCTGTTCCTGTTGTAGTTCTATCAATTGTAAGGTCATGCATCAAAACTAATACGCTGTCTTTTGTAAAACTAAAGTCAACCTCAAAGAAAGAGTGCATCATCGAAAGTGT
>CAYFTA010000163.1:0-1763 GCA_964346015.1 uncultured Muribaculaceae bacterium
TTTAAAAGTAAAAATGGAGGGTGGTTATAATGAAAAGATTTACACTACTTTCCCTTGCATTAATAACTTTAGGGATATCTTTAACCTCTTGTAATAATAATCTAGTCGACCCTGCTGAGTTGAAAAGAAGAACTAGCGTAATTGGTAGTTGGGAGTTAGTTGACATTGTGACTAAAAGTCCTCAAATTGGAGATGCTACGATAGTAGTTTATATTGATTTTAATGAGGACTCTAGCTTCGCTCTTTCTCAACAAATTGGTGCTGGTCGATTAGTAAGATATCATGGAACTTACGTTGTACAAAATGGTATACTTAGTGGTACCTATAGTGATGGAAGCAGCTTTGGAGTTAAATACAAAGTTGAAAGAAAGGATAATATTTTAAATCTTACAGCACAAGACTCTGTACAGGACACCTATGTATATCGTCATAGATAAGACGATATATATAGGGGTTATATCTGTCTAACACTACTGTAATCCCATAAGGGGATCTTAAAAATCTTTACGTGAACATTGATTTAAAACTAAGTTTAATGTATATTGTAAAGATTTTATTTTTACCACAAATAATAACACTATGGCTTTTTTAAAACTAAACGTAAAAAACCTGAAGCCAGTGGTTGTAGCAACCACTGTCCTCTTTTTGATGTTTGCCCTACTCTATTTCATACCTGGGGTTAAGATTCCACATAAATTAGTTTTTCCACTATTGACCCTTACCATTGCAGGACTTTGGGTGCTTCCTTGGCAGATGACTCTTGCAATGTTGTTTTCATTCCTTGGTGATTATATGGGAACATGTGGAAATTTCATAGGGCAGATGGGTTTCTTTGCTCTTGCTCATGTATGGATTGTTATATTCTTCACTCGCAGATACAACAAATTGTTTAAACCTAAGAGAAATATTAATAAAGAAGTTGCCATGATGGTCGGAGCATTTGTTATTCTTTCTGTACTTATGTTTGTGGTTAGAACTTATATTAAACCACATACACCAGAAGGTATAATACGTTATGGGGTAATGCTTTATGCTTCCTTGATTGTTCTAATGCTTTGTATGTCGTTTTTCCAAAAGAGTGCTCTATTTGTTCTTGGTGCCACACTATTCGTCTTTTCAGATTTCATCTTAGCATGGAATAAGTTTGTATCACCCATACCTGGGGAGAAATATTTAATTATGGTTCCATACTATTCGGCACAATTTTTATTGTTTATAAGAGCCATTAAGTATAAAGTTGAATCAGATAAATTAGCTATTAGATTTTAATTATGAGAAAAATATTTTTTGCAATACTAGCAGGTCTTTTCCTAATTGGTTGTTCTGGGCCTGACTTAAATGGAAATTGGACAATTAGTTCGGTTGACGGAGAGGTTATAAACCAAATGGAAATACACCCTTTTATTAATTTTGATAAAGCAACCGGACGTTTTCACGGTAACTCAGGAGTTAATATTATTAATGGAACTTATACGGTAGCTGGCTCTAAGCTTAAATTTGATAATATTAGTACAACCATGATGGCTGGACCTGAAGAGGATATGGAAACAGAAAGTGAAATTATAGAGGCTATCAATGATGCTGTTAAATACAGAGGTAAAAATGGTGGCGTCGAAATCCTAGACGACGAAGGTGATGTAGTTCTCACCTTGGTTCGCTAATTCTAATAACTAAACTTAATTAAGCTCATTTGCTTCTTGCAGATGAGCTTTGAGCTTTTATTTTTATATTTGTATTCAATGATGTTCGCGAAACGGATGGAA
>CAYFTA010000164.1:0-1757 GCA_964346015.1 uncultured Muribaculaceae bacterium
GAAGGATGCGAAGTCTATTGTGTGGCTTTACTGACTAAAATATAGTTCCTACTGTCACTAATCTGATGAGCCCAATGTCCGTTTTTCATAAATTTTCTCCGATAAAAAGTGAAAAATTAGGGAAAGAATAGAATTTTGCATATTTTTTGTATATTTGTAGTCTAGATTAATTATTAACTAAATAAAAAAAATGAAAAAATTTATTCTATTTGCAGTTGCAGCACTTGGTTTTGCGGCAGCTCTTAATGCACAACCACGCGCTATTGGAGGAAGGATGGGATGGTCAACTGAGGTTTCATACCAACATACAGTTGGTGGTGATAACTTCTTTGAAATTAATCTTGGTACTCCTGGGTTTGCAGGACTTATGACTACTGTAAACTATAACTTCATGGTTGCTCAACCACAATGGACAAGTAGAGGAGAATGGGGTTTTTATGCAGGACCTGGTGCCGCTATCTCTACAGGTTTTAGGGAAGAATACGCTGCTTCTCTTGCAGCTGTTGGTCAAGTAGGTTTAGAGTACACTTTCTGGTTCCCACTTCAACTTTCTGTTGACTTAAGACCTCAATTCGGAGTGTTATTTGCTAATAACCAAGCTTATTTCCACCTTAGTGGTTTATTTGGTTTCGTACCAACCCTATCTGTTAGATATAGATTCTAAGGATTCATCAAATCCTTGTTGACAAAACCTTTAATCTCTTGTATTAGTTCTACTGATGCAAGAGATTTTTTTATGAGTTCTTCTGTAGCATCTTCTGCAGCTGCAGCCATACGAAAAGCATTAATAGCTTCACCAAAACGTTCTTCCTGACGAAGAGAAATGCCCAGTTCGTAAAGTTCCTGGGCATTCATATTTGATATATTCATAATTAATTTTATTCAAGAGGGAAGTTCAACTACACGAGCCCAGCAAAGCCCATAAATGCCATTGCAAGTATGCTTGCCGTTACAAGAGCAATTGGTATGCCCTTAAATGACTTTGGAACATTGTTTAAAGCAAGTTGCTCACGTAGTCCTGCAAATAAAATCATTGCTAGACCAAAGCCTAATGATGTAGCAAAAGCATAAACCACAGACTCTGTAAGATTCAACATATGTGGTTCTCCACCAAAAGAGAACTCATTAGTCACAACAATTAAAGCAACACCTAAAACAGCACAGTTTGTTGTAATCAAAGGCAAGAAAATTCCAAGAGCCGAATAAAGTGCTGGACTAATTTTCTTTAATACAATCTCCACCATCTGAACTAGAGCAGCAATCACCAAAATAAATGAGATTGTCTGCATAAATTCAATATTAAAAGGAATGAGGAGGTATTTATTAAGTAAAAAGGTTACCAGAGTCGATAAAGTAATTACAAAGGTAACTGCTCCAGACATACCTACGGCCGTGCTTAATTTATTAGCAACACCTAAGAATGGACATACTCCTAAAAACTGCGATAAGAGAATATTATTAACAAATATCGCTGATATAAATATTATAATATATTCCATAATCTACTCCTTAATAAAGAATTTTCTAAATAAAACAATTAGATAAGCCAGGCAAAGAAAAGCACCTGGAGCCAAAACAAAAGCTAAAATACCATCACCAGCAATGAATTTAAAGCCAAAGATAGAACCGCTCCCAAGAACCTCCCTAACAGTACCTAAAATTGTGAGACCTAAGGTAAAACCAAGACCCATTCCTAAACCATCTAAAGCAGAATCTATTATTGAATTCTTGTTAGCAAATGCTTCTGCTCTACCAAG
>CAYFTA010000165.1:0-1741 GCA_964346015.1 uncultured Muribaculaceae bacterium
TAAATTATTCATATGTCGATGGAGACCAAGAATATGCTTGGAGCCCTGATAGCCAGTATATTATTTGTAATTATCAAATCTATGGAGGATGGAACAATGAGGACGTTGCTCTAATAGATATTGATAGTGGTGAAATCACAAACTTAACAGAAAGTGGTTATACTGACAGTAGATTCAAATGGGCGCTTAGTGGTAAAGCTATGACTTGGAAATCTGACAAGGCAGGATATAGAAGCCATGGCAGCTGGGGAGCTGAAGGCGATGTATATGCAATGTTTTTTGATGCAGAAGCATATAGACTATTTAAGCAAGATGAGACTGATGAAAAAATTGAAAAACTTCTAAACGAAGATTCTAATAAGTCAAAGAAAAAGGATGAGAAAAAAGATAGTACAGAAGCGGAAAAAGTAGAAAAACTCACTCTTGATCTTAAAAACAGACATGATAGGATAGTAAAACTCACCAAGTTTTCGGGAAGAATTGGTGATTACTACCTAACTCCTGATGGCAAAAAACTTTATTATGTCGTTAGGCTTGAAAGTAGTGCAGACCTATGTGTTGCTGATATCAAAAAAGGTTCTATAAAGGTCCTACAGAAGGGTTTAATGGGAACATTCTATCCAAATAAAGACGGTAAAACTATCTATATGATTGGTACTGGTGGTATTTC
Organism: uncultured Muribaculaceae bacterium; assembly: GCA_964346015.1. Lineage (GTDB taxonomy): Bacteria > Bacteroidota > Bacteroidia > Bacteroidales > UBA932 > Cryptobacteroides. Next base: position 671 of record CAYFTA010000165.1, read on the forward strand.
AAAAATTGAAACATCAAGTGACAAAAGAACAGTATTATCATTTAAAGGCGAGTATGAATATAAACCAGAAGCAGAAAGAACCTATATTTATGACCATATTTGGAAGCAAACAGCAGAAAAATTCTATGACCCAAATATGCATGGAATAAATTGGACTAAGTATGGAGAAGAATATAAGAAGTTCTTACCTTATATTGATAACAATCACGACTTTGCTGAATTATTATCAGAATTACTCGGAGAGCTAAATGCCTCTCACACAGGTGCTAGATATGGAGTACGCCCAAAAATAACCTTTGGTAGCTTAGGAATAATTTTGGACCATTCTTATGAAGGTGATGGTTTAAAAATAGCTGAAGTTTTAAATGGCGGCGCTTTAAACATATATGTACCTGACGTAAAAAATGGAGATGTCGTAACTGCAATTAATGGTAAAGAGATTAAAGCAGGAGAAGATTGGTATCCATTGCTTTTAGGCAAGGCAGGAGAAAGAGTTCTTGTTTCCATCAAGTTAGACGGTAAAAAGGCTAAAGACTTTTATGTAATTCCTGGATATACAGACCATACACTTTTGTATAAACGCTGGGTAAAGGCTAAGGAAGATTATGTTGAAAAACTTTCCAAAGGTAAAGTTGGCTACGTACATGTAGCAGGAATGAACTCGGAAAGCTTTAGGGAGGTTTACTCTAAATTATTAGGGAAGTACAGAAGTGCCGAAGCAGTTATCGTAGACACTAGACATAATGGTGGCGGATGGCTACACGACGACCTTGCTACCCTATTATCAGGAAAAGCATATATGAAATTCCAACCAAGAGGGCAATACATTAGTACAGAACCATTTAGCAAATGGAATAAGCCTTCATGCGTCCTTATTGGAGAAGACAACTACTCTGATGCATCTGGTTTCCCTTATGTTTATAAAGCTCTTGGAATTGGCAAACTCATTGGGGCTCCTGTTCCTGGTACTATGACAGCTGTTTGGTGGGAAAGTCAAGTTGACCCTACTTTAGTTTTTGGCATTCCACAAGTAGGCTCTTGGGGCATTGCAGAGCAGAGATATCTTGAAAA
>CAYFTA010000166.1:0-1738 GCA_964346015.1 uncultured Muribaculaceae bacterium
CGAAAACTTTTTTATTTGGCTTGTCTTCAGCAAATAAAACTGTTGAACAAGCCATGAGAAAAATAATAGCTAAGTGTTTCATAAATAATTTATTTAAATTCAAATCTTACACCTTTCCAGACAGAACCTTTTCTTGCAACCCCATAAAGCACAGTACCATCTTTATAAGTTAGTTTAGGAGCACCCCCTTTAGCAACAATCTTATTAAAATTGAACTGTTCATCACCAGTATTGTATTTGTAACCTATAATGCCGCCAAAATCACTTGCAAATATATATGTTACTTTGTCGGTGTTAAGACCTTTTTTCTCTTTATTGTAACAAAAAAATGTTGTTTTTCTTAAATCGGCCCATGGATCTAAGACTCTTACCGCAACTTTATTTTTATCTTTATTTAGAAAATGCCCCCCAGCTTTTAACTATTGTATAAAGCCCGGTTTATATCTTTCTGTGTTACATCAAGATCAAAACCTAAGATGTCAACAGTGAAACGTGTTTCATTCTTAAATTTCGTTTCCCCATTTCCCACAACATAATAACTGCCATGGCCAACATCTGTCTTTGGAAGATAATTTGTTGTAACGGGACTAAATGTAGGTGGCATTACAGAACTAGGCCACTTTTCTTCTAAAATGAGAACTTCATAACCGCTTCTAATCTCGTTTACATCTTTCTTACGCCAAAGGCCGGTCCAGCCTTTGTATTGTGTCTTGGTCTTTACGCCAGCTTCAGAATACACACCAAAATCCTGAGAATATAATTTTGCATCCATACGATACTTAGAATCCCAGTAGTGTCTGATGCTTTTCGAAAAACCCCAAATAGAATCCCAAAGCTTGCCAGCCCAGGTTCCCATAAAGGATGTTACTTTAAAATCGCTGTCTTTTGGTTCTGGGATGGATGATGAAGTGGAAGTAGAACCTCCTGTTGAACCGGAACCTCCGTAACCTGGATCAGGCTCAAGGAGGTCAGGCTTAATTAATCGATAAGTGTCAACCATTTTGATTTCAGGATTTGTGACGCTTTGATACCTATTGCTTTGAAGGGTGCTTGAGCTTTTTAGTTCTGAGTCATCAATATTCTTGCAATCTGCTGGATCGAATGGATTACTTAAATAATCAAGAAGTGCTTGGTAATTGCTTTTTTCAGTAAAAAAGGTTGCATGTTCAGTAACCTTATAAATAATTCCACCAACTTCAATTTCTCTTTCTGCATTTAGAAGACTTCTAAAATAATCACTTACCACTAAAGTGTCTTCCTCAAATTCAGTATCTCCACTTTTCAACTGACTTTCTGACAGCTCAGCTTCTTTACTTGAGGCTAATGATATGAAGCCCGAAGGAAAGTCTAGAGTTTTTCCGTCTCTCAATTGATCAATTGCTTGGTCAAAATCTGCTTGAGTGTTAAATGAGATCCTACTTGAGTTAATGCTGCTAACTGGATCATCGCTAATAATGCTGAAAAAATGCTTCTTTTTGTCGCGGTTTCAGAACGCGCTTTTTGGCCTGCACATTCTTGACGATCATCATCAAATCGTGCCAGCTTATAGCTACTGAAGTATGCTTGTCACCAAAAGTGGGCAGCTTAAAAACGCCGCTGTCGAGCTTCTTGTGATAGATCACCAAACCGCCGTGTTCCAGGTGAAGAATTTTCATTGTGGTAAGCCGCTTGTTGACGAAAATAAAAACCTCTCCACTTTGGACGTCGCGCTTCATTATGGAAGTAACGATCCCACTTA
>CAYFTA010000167.1:0-1712 GCA_964346015.1 uncultured Muribaculaceae bacterium
TTCAGTCACATTTGCCAAAAGAATATCAGTATTTTGTTGAGGCTGATAATCTTGGAGCGGAGGCTGCACCTTTAATTATAACTCAAGGTGAGTTTATGCGTAGATATCGTGAGATGTCAGCTTTGGGAGGTGGTATGAATTTCTATGGAGAGATGCCAGCAATGTATAATATTACTGTAAATATGGAGAATCCACTTGTGGCTAAAATTTTGGAAGCTAAGTCATCAGAGATTGAGCCAGCTGTGGTAATTCCAGACGCGGCAGAAGATGCTTCTGAAGAAGTTAAGAAGAAGATTGCAGATGAGAAAATAGAGGCTGCAGCTGCACGCAAGGTGGAGTTAGAGGCATTTGCTTCAGATAATGCAATTCTAAAACAAATCACTGATTTAGCTCTTCTTTCAAACGGAATGTTGAAAGGCAAAGACCTTAGTGATTTCATCGCAAGAAGTGCTAAAGTTGTTGAGGATGCATATTTGAAATAATTATTTGTATTTCATTCTGAGGAGAGGTAGCGATGTGAGAATCTAAATTCCTATTTAATCAAATTTAGAAACTCATTACGAGTTCTTTCATCTTTAAGAAAAATTCCTGAAAAGGCCGATGTCGTAGTAATGGCATTGGCCTTTTGTACACCTCGGAGTGTCATACAAGTGTGAGAGGCTTCGATTACAACTGCAACACCGAGTGGTTTTAGAGTATCTTGAATACAATGTAAGATTTCATTTGTAAGTCTTTCTTGGACTTGCAACCTTCTCGCGTAGACTTCCACCACTCTTGCTATTTTGCTTAGACCAGTGATTTTTCCATGAGGAATGTAGGCTACGTGGGCCTTACCAATGAATGGCATAACGTGGTGTTCGCAAGTAGAGTATAACTCAATATCCTTTACTAAAACCATCTGACTATATTCTTCATCAAAGATTGCGCCCTTGATTATTTCTGCTCCGTCGAGTAACTGGCCATGAGTGAGAAACTGTAAGGTTTTAGCTACTCTTTCAGGTGTCTTTACAAGCCCTTCTCTTTCAGGATTTTCTCCTAATAATTTCAAGATTTCTTTATAGTGCTCTGCAATTTTTTCAGTTACTTCCTTGTCGTAAATTTCTTCCTTTATATATCCCATTTTTTATTTAATTATCAATTTTCAATGCTTTAAATCGCTATTCTCAAAAACATATAATCTTCATCTTTATTAAACTAATCGTTACTTATAAAGATTTTTAGATTAATTATAGTAAAGACCATACAAAAATATGATTTTTTTTTGTCTTCTCTTAATTAAATTATATATTTGCACTCCGCTGAATATGGAGTAGGCGGTAGTTGTTGATTATTAACAAGTTAAAAGATATTGATATGTATTGGACACTTGAGCTTGCATACCGCTTGGAGGATGCTCCATGGCCTGCTACAAAAGAGGAGTTGATAGATTATGCAATCCGTTCTGGTGCACCACTAGAGGTTGTTGAAAATCTAGAGGAATTAGAGGACGATGGCGAAATCTATGAAAGCATCGAAGATGTTTGGCCAGATTATCCTACTAAGGAGGACTTTTTCTTTAACGAGGAGGAGTATTAAAAGGTTTTAATGTGCTGAATATCAGTAAATTACAAAATGACGCTAAGCGGATTTTCTTCTCTTAGTGTCATTTTTTATATGTCTTACAGGCCTCTGAGGGCATATGGTAGAATGAAAATTCCGAAGGTTAAGCTTGC
>CAYFTA010000168.1:0-1679 GCA_964346015.1 uncultured Muribaculaceae bacterium
AACTCTGCTTCATTGAGTTTTTGTTTAATTCTACTACGAGCTTTGCTACTTACAACAAAATTTAACCAGTCAACAGAAGGCTTCTGGTTTTTGCTACTCATTATTTCAACAACATCGCCAGTCTTGAGCTTTTCCTTGATAGGAACAGCTTTACCATTGATTTTGCCTCCCGTACATTTTAAGCCTAGATTTGTATGAATATTAAATGCAAAGTCAAGTACAGTTGCTCCTGCAGTCAATCTTCTTAATTCACCAGCAGGTGTAAATACAAAGATTTCTTTTGAAATAGACTCAGGTAGGCCTACTTCATATGGGTTGTCATCACCTGTTTTTTCAGGATGTTCTAGTGTGTATCTAACCGATGCAAGCCATTTGTCAAGTGTAGCTTCTTGTTTTATTCCTTTATAAGACCAGTGAGAAGCTAGACCACTTTCTGCTGTTTCGTCCATTCTTTTTGTCCGGATTTGAACTTCCAGATAGACATTGTCGGCATTTTTTACAGTTATATGAAGAGATTCATATCCATTAGGCTTAGGATTAGAAATCCAGTCTCTTAGTCTTGAAGGGTCTGATTCATATTCTTCTGTAACAAGTGAGAATACCTTCCAACAAAGTGCATGTTCCAATTCTCTAATAGGCTCACAATCAATAATAAACCTCATTGCAAAAACATCATATACATTCTCGAATGAGACTTTTTGTTTTTGAATTTTTCTATAGATAGACCAAGCAGTTTTAGTTCTAACTTTTAGATCATATTTAATACCTTCATCTATTAGTTGTTGTTTGAGTGGCTCTACAAAGTCCTCCATTAATTTTTGCCTGTCTTTTTCTCCTGCTTTAAGCTTATTGGTAATTGTTCTATACTCTTCTGGATCGGCATATTTGAAATATATATCCTCCATTTCGCTCTTCATATTATAAAGACCGAGTTGGTGAGCAATGGGTATGTATAGCATTAAGCTTTCAAGAATTTTTCGTTCTCTATCCATTTTTGGGAACATCTCAAGAGAACGCATAACCTCTAGCCTGTCAGCAATTTTTAGAACAATGACTCTAGGGTCTCTAGAGTATGAGACTATTAACTTTTTGTAATTCTCAGCTTCTAATTTGGTATCCTTGGGGCTAATGGTGGAAATCTTATTTAGCCCATCTACCATTGTTAAAACATCTTTCCCGAACCTTTCATCTATCTTGAGTTCTGGTGAAAATCTTGTTGCTTCGTGGAGAAACACAGCTGTAATACACTCAGAAGGAAGTCCAATTTCATCACAAGCGATGCGAGCAACATTGATAGGATGCTCAATAAATGGCTGACCATTGCTTCTTGTTTTTTCTTTAAGAGCATTTTCAGCTATATCATAGGCTAGTTTTATTTGTTCTATTCCAGCCTCATCATATCTTGGAAAAAGGTTTCTTATTTTCTCCATTTTGTATATTATTTCTTTGTTAAACAAAGATAATTATTTCTTCCAAACTTTTAAATACTGTTCAAGGGCCCACATTTCGTCTCTATATTTTGTGGCTGCAAGAAAATCAAGATCGGCAGCAGCCTTTTTCATATTTCTTTTAGCTTCTTCAAGGGTTTTAACCACTTGTTCTCTAGTCATTGAACGTATAACGGGGTCTTGAAGTACAGCAGCAAGGTCAGCTTGAAGATAACCATCCACATATGCAGA
>CAYFTA010000169.1:0-1652 GCA_964346015.1 uncultured Muribaculaceae bacterium
AATACCATTTCATCAAGTAGCCAACCTGCGCCACCATATTTATCAATAATAAATAGAACATATCTTATGTCCACATTTATACATCTTTGTAGTTCGGGCTCAAACATAACGTCGCTACTCATTGATTCCCAATTGCCATCGAAAGCAAGGCCTATTAACTCGCCCCTTGCGTTCAAAACGGGACTACCAGAGTTTCCACCAGTAATATCATTATTAGTTAAGAAACAAGTAGGCATCTTTCCGTTGGCCATAGCATAATCTCCAAAATCCTCAGTCTCCCAAAGCTCTTTTAGTTTCCCTGGAACGACGAATTCCCAGTTATTAGGATCTTCTTTTTCCATAACTCCGTCAAGAGTTGTGTAGTACTTATATGTTACCCCGTCTCTAGGTGAATAACCACCTACTTTTCCATAAGTGAGTCTCATAGTAAAGTTGGCATCAGGATAAGAAGCTTCGCCCTTCTTCCATTCCAAAAAAGCTTTTGTATATAGCTGTCTTGCAGAAGCAAGCTTATTTTCATGGTCTTTAATCAGATCTTGTTCTGCCCAGAGTATCTTTACAATATCTGCCCCAAAGCTTACAGCAGGGTCTTCCGTTAAGATTTTCCAACCCTTAGTATCAATAGCTTCTTTCAATGATTCTTTTGAAACAAAGTCACTTTCTGCAAAAAGCGTATTTAAAAACTCATTTGCAGTAATATCACTATTCGTGAAAAGTTTTGTTTGGGCTCTCTCTTGATAGAAGTCAACCATTGCCTTTGCTACTTTTTTATCTACAGCAAGAGAGTAATCTTTATAATTAGGTTCAATCAATTTATATGCTTGCTCTAGTGCAGCTAAGGTGTCTGCAGGAGTATCGCCCTTAAGTTCTCTCTGTGCTCTTCTCGAGAAACTATAAGCAAATTTACTTATCTCTATATTGTAGAGAGTCTCATAAGTCAAAATGAAGGCATTTTTCGCATTTCTCCCTTCGCTGATATATGTATCAATATTGGTTAATACTGAACCATAGTTCTTTTGTCTTTTCTTCTTTTTGTTTACCCATTTTGTAAACTCTGCTTCTTCTGCCTTAGCTCTACCCAGGATATCAAGCTTATCAAAAGCCAACTTCATTCCCTGCCATTTCTTCCATCCATTTGATGACCCCGAATACTTACTTGCGTATTGGATTTTTACGGCTGGGTCTGCAAGCATTTCTTCTAACATTTGTTGTTGGCGAATAGTGCGTGCAGCAATGCGAATGTCGTTTTGCTCCAATTGAAACCCTAGCTCAGGAGAAGTCTGAAAACGAGTCGTTCTACCCGGATATCCCATAATCATAGCAAAGTCACCTTCTTTTATGCCTGCCACAGAGACTTTAAGAAAGTTTTTAGACTTATAGGGGACGTTATTTGGAGAGTATTCTGCAGGGTTATTATCCTTATCGGCATAAACTCTAAAAATAGAGAAGTCTCCTGTATGTCTAGGCCACATCCAGTTATCGGTATCTGCACCGAACTTACCAATTGACGAAGGTGGCGCACCCACAAAACGGACATCCTTATATATTTTATATATTATTAGATAATGTACGTTTTCATTATAAAACCCAACAATCTCTACCTCACAATGTGGATGAGTAGCCTCGGCTTTTGAAATAAGGTCTTTAATAGC
>CAYFTA010000170.1:0-1647 GCA_964346015.1 uncultured Muribaculaceae bacterium
AGAAATTTTTATTATCTTTGTGAGTCCTAAAAAAGGGCCATCAAAAAGAAATAATTTTAATTTTTAATAAATATATTATGAAAATAGAAAAAATTCATGCTCGTGAAATCCTCGACTCAAGAGGTAATCCAACAGTAGAAGTAGAAGTAACATTAGAAAATGGCGTAATGGGACGTGCAAGCGTACCATCAGGTGCTTCAACAGGTGAGAATGAGGCTCTTGAACTTCGTGATGGCGACAAAGGTCGTTATCTTGGCAAGGGAGTACTCAAAGCTGTAGAAAATGTAAACAAAGTAATCGCTCCTGCACTTAAGGGTGACGATGTACTTAATCAAAGAGCTATTGACTACAAGATGCTTGCTCTTGATGGCACTCCAACTAAGAGTAAACTTGGTGCTAATGCTATCCTTGGAGTTAGCTTAGCTGTAGCACACACCGCTGCAAAATATCTTAATATTCCTTTGTATCGTTATATCGGTGGAACAAACACCTATACTTTACCAGTACCTATGATGAATATCATCAATGGTGGTGGACACTCTTCTGCTCCTATCGCATTCCAAGAATTCATGATTCGTCCAGTAGGTGCTTCATCAGTTAAGGAAGCTATTCGTATGGGTGCTGAGGTTTTCCATGCACTTGCAAAATTGCTTAAGAAACGTGGTTTATCTACAGCAGTAGGTGATGAGGGCGGATATGCTCCTGAACTACATGGTACTGAAGATGCTCTCGATACTATCATTCAAGCTATTAAGGATGCAGGATATGAGCCAGGTAAAGATGTTACTATCGCTCTTGACTGTGCATCAAGTGAGTTCGCTACTAAAAAGGAAGATGGTAAGTACTATTACAACTACAAGCAACTTAATGATGGTATGCCAAAGGATCCAAATGGTAAGGAACTTTCAGTTGATGAGCAAGTTGCATACTTAGAGGAACTCATTACTAAATATCCTATTGATTCTATTGAGGATGGTTTAGATGAGAACGACTGGGAAGGTTGGCAAAAACTTACTGCTGCAGTAGGTAATCGTTGCCAGTTGGTAGGTGATGACCTATTTGTAACTAATACTAAGTTCCTTCAGAAGGGTATCCAAACAGGTGCTGCAAACTCAATCCTTATCAAGGTTAATCAGATTGGTTCGCTTACAGAAACTCTTGAAGCTATTGATATGGCACATCGCCACGGTTATACTTCTGTGATTTCACACCGTTCAGGCGAAACTGAAGATACTACCATTTCAGATATCGCAGTAGCTACTAACGCTGGACAAATCAAAACAGGAAGTTTAAGCCGCACAGACCGTATGGCTAAATACAACCAACTTATCCGCATTGAAGAAGAACTCGGTGAAGTTGCAAGGTACGGCTATACTAAATTGAAATAATTTCGGTTAACATATTGTGACACCAATATTTTGGAAGGTTGATAAATTCGATTAATTTTTTATGTACCCCAAAATTTGGACAGTTTAACATCACATTAAAGAGGCACTCCACCAGGGTGTCTCTTTTTTTATATTTTCATTATGGTTTCTCTTGTTATGGTCTCTATGGCTATAACTCTTTCATTTGTTCACGAAACGGATAGAGAGGTCGTTTTGTCCGTTTCGCGATACCTAAAACCTCAGAAACCCCAACAAAACC
>CAYFTA010000171.1:0-1643 GCA_964346015.1 uncultured Muribaculaceae bacterium
TTTGCTCATTATATCATATCATCACGTGGTTGGTCGGATGCTTACCTACAAACCGTCATTCCAAGTACTGATGATGCAAAGATAAACTTTTGCAAATGAATATCCACCAGTTTACAAGCCTTGTAAGAAATTGTAAGAGTATGTTCTTGTTAATAATATTGCAAGACTATGAGTAGAACCTATACAATATCTCCAGATGTTTTTCTTGTCGTAATTAAGGACGAAGAAGGAAATTTATATAGTTGCAATCATCTTGATATGATTGAACTGGACGGTTATTGTGTCTATGTTCCTGGTATATATGATTGGTATTTATATTTCAACACTTTTGCTGAATGGGATAAACATAGAATGGATAAAAGATTCAAGGCAAAGAAGTTTCACAGGAGGGGCAAGACTTTCGCAAAAGTCATCAGAGCACAAATGCCCCCTGATGACACGTTGTTTTACTATAGATCTGTAAACGATAATAGCAATGTTGTTATTAGACGAAGTCGAGTAAAACTATAGCTCACACTCCCACTCCACAAGGCTTCTATCTAATTTGATGCCTTTTTTCTCACCCTGGACGCCAGCCACATAATAGTTTTCAGCAATTTCATTGCTTATTTTTAAAATGAATGCTTTCTTTATAGCTGCGCATTTTTCATTTATGGAATTGCTAAATGGACTTACAAGATTTTCAATGCTTTTACTAATTTTTCGTGGGTCATCGTATGCACTTAGCTTGCTATAAATATATTCTAACTCTTTTTTATGATCTTGGAGATATGGGAAAGCAACACCTTCTGGGTGACGAAGATAGAACAGAAATACAGTTTTAGGTAGAGGTCCCATTTCAATTTCCCTATTATAATCAACCAGAATAATTTTGTACTGTTTAGTAATACGTAGTCTGCTCAACTTTACACTTTCATTCAACCAAGACTTTATAATTTCAACAGGAAAACCATCTAGAATAATTTTTTGCATAGCGCTCTTTGCCTCCAATGCCGCATTTCGCATTTCTGCACTAAAAGAGGCCTCCCAAGCTTCTTTTCTTAGACGTTTATCCTTCTCAATTGGATCTTCTCTGAACTCTTTTCTAAAAAGTGTTGTTCTCCTATCTTCTATAAAGTCTTTTTTCCTAAAAAGCGTATTTCCTGTTTCACCACTGTTATAGTGCTCTATATAAAGATTAAAATCACGACACCTGTCCTTTAGATATGACAAGAGAAGCTTAAAATTTGAACCTGCATCGAAAACTACCACTTTGTCATAGTCATATTTGAGAATAAGCCTGCTATCAGGTTGCACCTTATCACCAAGAACAGCTCTTATTTCCGAATAAATAGTTTCAGCTGAAAATCCATTAGGAAAGTCTATCCCAGGAAAATTATAACTAAGCACTTCCTTAGATGGTTTGCCCAGTAGATCAGGGAGATATGTAACAGACACAGGGATTTTTGAACTTTTAATCCTTCTCTTCTGAAACCAGTTCAAATCTGGTCCAACATAGAGAACTCTTCTACGACCTTTCAAGAAAGTTAGGCACGGTATCTCGTTTATTATGATTTCCTTGTATGTCATAATGTTTTAGCTAAAAATGATTACTTTACAAACTTAGATAAAAACTTCATCTTTTATGACAGTTATAACTGAAA
>CAYFTA010000172.1:0-1638 GCA_964346015.1 uncultured Muribaculaceae bacterium
CCTTTATATGATGCTCTTTCGGAAACAGACAAAGAAATAGTTGCTCTTTTCCGTGAAGCAGCTGATATTATGGATGGTCTTTTCTGGAAACAAACATTTGGTGATAAGTCTCTTATGGAGGGCTTAGAGAGTCCTGCAGCAAGGGAATATGCTATGATTCATTATGGACCTTGGGATAGATTGAACAATAATGAATCTTTTGTAGAGGGTTATGGCCCAAAACCATTAGGATGTCAATATTACCCAGAAGATATGACAAAAGAAGAATTTGATGCTTTTGAAGATCCTAATAAGTCAAGTCTATATACAGTAATTAGAAGGGATGAGAATGGAGCATTGAAGTCTGTTTGGTATAGAGATGAGTACAAAGAAGAAATAGATCAAGTATGTGTTCTTCTTGAAAAGGCAGCAGCCCTTACTACTAATGAAGGCTTGAAAAACTATCTTACAAAGAGAGTTGAGGCTTTCCGTACTGATGATTATTTTGAAAGTGATCTTGCATGGATGGATATGAAGGATTCAAATATTGACTTCATTGTTGGACCAATTGAGAACTATGACGACAAACTCTATGAGGCTAAGGCTTCATATGAGGCTTTCATACTTCTAAAAGATGAGAAGAGAAGTGAAAATTTAGCAAAATATGTTTCTCTACTCCCAACACTACAAACCATGCTTCCTTGTGCTCCAGAATATAAAACTTTTGTTCCAGGAACTTCATCTGATTTGAATGTTTATGATGCAATTTACTATGCTGGTGATTGTAATGCAGGTAGCAAGACTATTGCTATTAACCTTCCAAACGATGAACGAGTGCATGCTCTTAAGGGAACTCGCCGTCTTCAACTTGTTAATAGTATGACAGCTAAGTTTGAGAAAATCATGCTCCCTATTGGCCAAACTCTTATGGTGCCAGAACAGCAACAATATCTTAGTCCTGAAGCTTTCTTCTGGAATGTTACTTTTCATGAAGTTGCTCACGGTCTTGGAGTTAAACAAACTGTAAATGGTAAGGGTACAGTGGATGAAGCAATGGGTTCAGAAAAGACAACTTGGGAGGAGGCAAAGGCTGATATCTTAGGTCTTTTCATGGTAAATACTCTTGTGGACATGGGTGAGATTACTGACATTACTAAGGAGCAGGCTATTACTACTTTCATTGGTGGTATTGTTCGTTCGGTACGTTTTGGTTTTGCTTCTTCACATGGTAAGGCAAATATGATGTGCTACAATTACCTTCAAAACAATGGTGCTTTTACAAGAAATGAGGAAGGTCTATATGTAATCGACTATGTTAAGGCACAGCAGGTAATCAACGATTGGGCAAACTTAATTCTAACAATACAAGCTACAGGCGATGTGGAGCAGGCTAGAGCCTTCTCTGCTGAAAATACTAAGATTTCTGACGAACTTGCAGCTGACATAGAAAAAGTTAATGCTGCTGGCATACCAACTGATATTAGGTTTAACTTCGCTTGGTAATCAGTTTAGGTAATTTTGAGTTTTACGGCGACGCAGATGGATATTCTATCTGCGTCGTGGTTTTTTGGCACCAGTCATCATTTGCTGGGGAACCAGTCCGTTATTTGCTGATAGTGCCACGAAAGGTGCAAGCGTAACAAAGTGGAATTTGTGGTG
>CAYFTA010000173.1:0-1616 GCA_964346015.1 uncultured Muribaculaceae bacterium
TTTTAAAAAATTATGAGCAATTTAGATTTAAGTAAGTACGGTATTACCGATGTTAAGGAAATTCTTCACAACCCTTCTTATGAAGTTCTATTTGAAGAGGAAACAAAAGAAAGTCTTCAAGGCTATGAGAAAGGACAGTTGACAGAACTTGACGCTGTAAACGTTATGACTGGTATTTATACTGGTCGCTCTCCTAAGGACAAATTCTTTGTAATGAATGAAGCTAGTAAAGATACAATCTGGTGGACTTCAGATGAATACAAAAATGACAACAAACCTGTTTCAGAAGAAGCATGGGATGACCTTAGAGCTAAAGCCATGAAGCAGCTTTCAGGAAAGAGACTATTTGTGATGGATACCTTCTGTGGTGCTAACCCTGCTTCTCGTCTTAAAGTTCGTTTTATTATGGAAGTAGCTTGGCAAGCACACTTTGTTAAGAACATGTTCATCCGTCCAACAGAGGAGGAACTAAAGAACTATGGTGAGCCTGATTTTGTAAGCTTCAATGCGGCTAAAGCTAAGGCAGATAATTATAAAGAACTCGGTCTTAACTCAGAGACAGCAACAGTGTTTAATCTTAAGAGCAGAGAACAAGTTATTCTAAATACTTGGTATGGTGGTGAGATGAAAAAAGGTATTTTCTCATTAATGAACTACTATAACCCACTTAAGGGCATTGCTTCAATGCACTGTTCAGCTAATACAGACCTAAATGGAGAGAATACAGCTATTTTCTTCGGTCTATCAGGTACAGGTAAAACCACTCTTTCAACTGACCCTAAACGTCTCCTAATTGGTGATGACGAGCACGGTTGGGATGATGATGGTGTATTTAACTATGAAGGTGGCTGCTATGCTAAGGTTATTAACCTAGATAAAGAGTCTGAACCAGATATTTACAATGCTATTAGAAGAGATGCTCTTCTTGAGAACGTTACTGTTGATGAGAATGGTAAGATTGACTTTACTGATAAGAGCGGAACTGAGAATACACGCGTTTCTTATCCAATTGACCATATTGATAATATAGTTAAGCCTGTTTCTAAGGGACCACATGCTAAACAAGTTATCTTCCTTTCAGCTGACGCATTTGGAGTTCTTCCTCCAGTTTCAAAATTAACTCCAGAGCAAACTCAGTATTACTTCCTTTCAGGATTTACTGCTAAGCTTGCTGGTACAGAGCGTGGTATTACAGAGCCAACTCCTACTTTCTCAGCTTGTTTTGGTGCTGCTTTCCTTTCACTACACCCAACAAAATATGGTGAAGGCCTAGTTGAGAGAATGGAGAAAGTTGGTGCTAAGGCTTATCTTGTAAACACAGGATGGAATGGCACTGGAAAACGTATTTCTATTAAAGACACAAGAGGAATTATTGACGCTATCCTTGATGGTTCAATTGAGAAAGCTCCTACTAAAATGATTCCTTACCTTAACCTTGAGGTTCCAACAGAGCTTCCTGGTGTAGATCCTAATATTCTTGACCCTCGTGATACATACAAATGTGCTAGTGAGTGGGAAGAAAAAGCAAAAGATCTATCAGCTCGTTTTATTAAGAACTTCACTAAGTTCACTGGTAATGAACTAGGTAAGTCTCTTGTGGCAGCTGGTCCTCAGCT
>CAYFTA010000174.1:0-1600 GCA_964346015.1 uncultured Muribaculaceae bacterium
TTAACTCATCCAAAATATCCAAAATCCTCCCAAACGCCTCCATCTTCTCCTCCCTTGTCCTAAGCTGCTTCTTTGGCTCAATTCCATCATTTCTTTTCTCTTTATCCATATCTTCTTACATTTACTTAAGCTCATAAATTAAAACACAAAATTACTAAAGACTTTTGATTTTATACAAAAAAACTAATAATGATTGGAAATCATAGGACTAATTTATATTTTTGGTTGATTTAATGATTTAATCAATATATTAATCCGAGGTTTTAAATTGTAAGTTTTCTTCATATAAAAACTAATAGATAGTAAAAAGGACAAATAATCACAATACATATGAACACTAAAATAAAATTTGTTACGGCGAAAGAGGCTGTGAAGGTTGTAAAATCAGGAGATCATGTACATCTGAGCAGTGTTGCAAGCGCACCGAGGATTTTAATTGAAGAATTATGCAAAAGAGGTGAGAATAAAGAGTTTGAAGACGTTCGAATTCATCACCTTCATACAGAGGGACCAGCACCTTATGCTGACCCTAAATTTGAAGGTATATTTTTCCATCAAGCATTTTTCGTTGGTGAAAATGTACGTAAAGGAGTTCAGGCAGGGTATGCTGATTATATTCCAGTGTTTTTGAGTGAAACACAAAAATTATATCGCTGTGGAGCCCTTCCTTGCGATGTTGCTATGATTCAGGTTTGTCCGCCTGATGAAAATGGCATTGTATCTCTAGGAACATCAGTTGATGCTACTTTAGCTGCTATTGAGCGCGCTAGAACAGTGATTGCAGTGGTAAATAAAAATGTACCGCGTTCTCTTGGTCAGGCGCTCATTCCTATGGATATGATAGATATTTTTGTGGAAGATGATAGTCCTCTTGAACCAGCCCATTTTAGTGAACCTAATGAAATTGAAATTGCTATTGGTAAGCATTGTGCTGATTTGATTGAAGATGGAGCTTGCCTTCAAATGGGCATTGGAGCCATCCCGAATGCAGTTTTAGCACAACTTGTTAATCATAAAAACTTAGGCATCCATACAGAAATGTTTGCTGATGGAGTTCTTGAACTTGTGGAAAAGGGTGTAATTAATGGCAACAATAAAGTTACAGACAAAGGTAAACTTGTTGCAACTTTCTTAATGGGCTCACAAAATGTTTATGATTTTATCCATAATAATGAGATGGTAAGAATGATGGATGTGGGCTATACAAACGATCCTTTCATTATTGCACAAAATCCTAAAATGACAGCTATAAATTCAGCTCTTCAGATTGATTTAACAGGACAAGTATGTGCAGACTCTCTTGGACTGAAGTTTTATTCGGGAGTAGGTGGGCAAGTAGATTTCGTTTATGGTGCCTCTCGTTCGGAAGGTGGTAAATCTATTATAGCAATGCAATCTTGTACCAATAAAGGTATTAGCAAAATCGCCCCAACAATCCTTCAAGGTGGTGGAGTAGTTACAACTAGGGCCCATGTTCACTATATTGTAACAGAATATGGTGCAGTAAATCTTTATGGTAAATCTCTACAAGAACGTGCTAGGCTCCTCATAAGCATAGCACACCCAGACCACAGAGAAACTTTAGAAAAAGCAGCTTTCG